>NZ_JAAQOK010000069.1:0-19834 GCF_011683705.1 Enterobacter sp. 725m/11
TCCGTCGTCGGCAGCGTCAGATGTGTATAAGAGACAGCTTCATCAGGAAGGTTGCCAAACTGCGCCACCACTTCACGGGCAAGCTGCATTGAATCTGGTGAAATTTCGTCGAACAGCTCTGCTTCAACCTCCGGCAGCGGCTCGCCGGTCACGGACCGGTGCGCCATTGCGCGAACGTGGGAGGTGAGCATCTGCTCCTGTACCGCATTGGGGATGATGTTGTGCCGGGCCAGCAGGGCATAAACCTGCTGCAGCATGGTGTTCGCGAGCTGTTCTGTTTGCACCGCCTGTTCCCCAACGTCGTTCATTACCGCTCCGTTAATCACTCGTCTTACCCCGTTAATGGCTCTGGAATAAAACTAACGTTGGGCGTGAAGGGTTTGTAGCGAGTTGTTTTCCACTTCGAAGTGGAAAGGCGAGCCGCAGCAGTGATCTGTGCCACATAAATATGGTGAATCAGGATTAACGGCCGCATTTACGTGATGAATATCACGCTATTAAGCGGCACTAAACAGGTAAGCGGAGTGGAAAAGTTTACGAGCAGGCTCGTAGAAATGTGACGTGGATAAGGTTTTCTTATGGGGATTCGCTAGAGTGGCGGCGGGTGCTTGAGACTGACCGTCTCAGGCATGGGACGGAAAGTGGAAAGCCCCGCCTGATAGAAAATCAGGGCGGGGGCTCGAAACGACACGTCGGACCGTGGAGTTCGCTACCTCGCCCGCTTTAAAGCAAGGAGGCATCCATGAAACGCCAATCCCCAATTATCCGGGTTTCGATGATTGTTGCTTTGACAATAATCATCTTAACGCTGGTGACGAGGAAAACACTGTGCGAGATCCGTTTTCGAAACGGCTCGCTTGAAGTGACAGCGCGGATGGATTGTAGCTCCGGCCAGTAGGGAGCAAGGATGCGGGGGCGCTTAGTGCGCCTCCGCATACGGAGGAAGGACGTACAGCTCAGGCACCCAATTAACGGTATTTCTTGTGATACGTGTTGCGCGTCGCCACAAACTGGTCGGCCGCCGCCTGGGCTTCCTTCACTTTGCCTTCGTTAGCCAGCTTCAGCGCGCCGTCGATCTGACCGACCAGTACGTCAAAGCCGTGGCGATAGTCTTTCATCTCTGCGCTGTCTGCCGCTTTGCTTTCCAGCTTTGGCGGCGTCGCTTTTTGCGCGTCCAGCGCCGCTTCACGCATTTTGGTCAGTGCGCCTTTCATTTCCGCCGCATTGTCCGTTTTCTGCACTACCTTCAGGTTTTGACTGAGGATGTCCATGTTGTCTTCGAGATCGGCAGCAAACGCAGAAGAGCCAAGAACCAGCGTTGAAGCCGCGACGATCGCTAACAGGTGTTTACGCATTGCTCACTTCCTTTTTTATTATTAAAACGCCTTTACGGGTATTACTGGCCGGCGATTTTCATTTCCGGCAGTAACACAGAACCACACTGTATATTGCTACGTGTTTCAATATCGTTACCGACCGTAACGATATTGCGCCACATGTCCTTCAGGTTGCCGGCGATGGTAATTTCGCTTACCGGATACTGGATTTCGCCGTTTTCGACCCAGAAGCCTGCCGCACCGCGAGAGTAGTCGCCGGTGATGCCGCTTACGCCCTGGCCCATCAGCTCGGTGACCACCAGACCGGTGCCCATCTCTTTCAGCATCTGCTCGAAGTTCAGGCCCTGACCGGCAATGCGCCAGTTGTGGATCCCGCCCGCATGTCCGGTGCTTTTCAGCCCCAGCTTGCGTGCGGAGTAGTTGGTCAGCAGCCACTGGGTCAGAATGCCGTCTTTAACAATATCGCGGCGTTCCGTGCGCACGCCTTCGCTGTCGAATGGCGTGGAGGCCAGCCCTTTCAGCAGGTGCGGATGTTCCTCGATAGTCAGCCACTCCGGCAGGATCTGCTTGCCCAGCGAGTCGAGCAGGAAGGTGGATTTACGGTACACCGAGCCGCCCGCGATAGCGCCCACCAGATGACCAAACAGGCCGGTCGCCACTTCATTGGCAAAAATGACCGGGGCCTTCATGGTGGAGAGCTTACGCGGCGACAGGCGAGACAGCGTGCGTTCGGCACACTCTTTGCCCACCCATTCAGGAGACTGCAAATCCCCCAGCGCGCGGCCAATGGTGTAGGCGTAGTCACGCTCCATGTCACCGTTCTCTTCGGCAATTACGCAGCTTGAAAGCGAGTGACGGGTGGAGCAGTAGCCCTGCAGCATGCCGTGGCTGTTGCCGAAAACTTTGATGCCGTAGTGGCTGTTGAAGCTGCCGCCTTCGGTATTTGTGATGCGCTTGTCAGCCTGCAAAGACGCCTGCTCGGCGCGCGCGGCCAGCTCAATGGCTTCGTCCGGGGTCACTTCCGCCGGATGGAACAGATCGAGATCCGGCGCGTCAAACGCCAGCAGATCTTTATCCGCCACGCCTGCGTAAGGATCCGGAGAGGTGTAACGGGCGATATACAGCGCCGCTTGCACCGTGCGGGCGATGGCATCCGGGCTGAGATCGGTGGACGACGCACTGCCTTTGCGGTTCTGGTGATACACCGTGATCCCAAGCGCGCCATCGCTGTTAAATTCTACATTCTCCACTTCGCCATAGCGGGTGCTCACGCTAATGCCGGTGGTTTTGCTGACCGCCACTTCGGCGCCATCTGATTTACCTGAAGCGAGCGTCAGCGCGGTGGAGACGGCTTCTTCCAGAATCTTACGCTGCGCTTCAACTTGTGAGGTTACTTTCATCGCAAATGCCATACTGTAAGAGAGAGTTAAGTGAAGTCTAACAGAGAACCGTTTTTCAGTGCGCGTCTTAACTGGTAACATTAGCCTCTTTTTTTAAGGAGCCTGACATGACTAAGCAGCCCGAAGACTGGCTCGACGACGTTCCCGGTGATGACATCGAAGACGAAGATGATGAGATCATCTGGGTCAGTAAAAGTGAAATTAAACGTGACGCCGAAGAGTTAAAACAGCTTGGCGCTGAAATGGTAGAACTGGGTAAAAACGCGCTGGATAAGATCCCGCTCGACCAGGATCTGCGTGATGCCATTGAACTGGCACAGAAAATCAAGAAAGAAGGCCGTCGTCGCCAGCTTCAGCTTATTGGTAAAATGCTGCGTCAGCGCGACGTGGATCCGATCCGTCAGGCGCTGGACAAGCTGAAAAACCGCCACAACCAGCAGGTTGCGCTGTTCCATAAGCTGGAGCAGATCCGCGATCGTCTGATTGAACAGGGTGATGATGCGGTACCGGAAGTGCTGAACCTGTGGCCGGATGCCGACCGCCAGCAGCTGCGTTCTTTGATCCGCAACGCGAAGAAAGAGAAAGAGGGGAATAAGCCGCCGAAATCCGCGCGTCTGATTTTCCAGTATCTGCGCGAGCTGTCTGAGAACGCAGAGTAAGCCCCTCACCCCAAAGGGAAGAGGGAGAAGAGATAATGTAAGCCCGGTAAGCGCTAGCGCCACCGGGCTTTTTTTTACTCTGTGGCCGCGGCTTTCTTCGCCAGACCGTCCAGCAGCTTCTGATGGATCCCACCGAACCCGCCGTTGCTCATCACCAGAATGTGGTCGCCAGGCTGTGCGGCTTTCACCACCATATCCGCTAAGACATCCACGTCCGCGCTCCAGTGCGCAGGCTGAATGCAGGCGTCGGCCACTTCAGCCACCTGCCACGGAATATGCTGCGGCTGCAGCAGGAAGACTTCGTCGGCACGTCCCAGGGACGGCGCGAGGTCGTCTTTGCAGATGCCCATTTTCATGGTGTTCGAGCGCGGTTCCAGCACCGCCAGAATGCGCGCGGTGCCGCCAACCTTGCCACGCAGGGCGGCAAGCGTCGCCAGAATGGCCGTTGGGTGGTGCGCGAAATCGTCATACACCGTCACGCCGTTCGCTTCGCCGCGCAGCTCCAGGCGGCGGCGGGCGTTGATAAACGTCCCCAGCGCATTGGCAGCATCCGCAGGCAGTACGCCCACGTGGCGCGCCGCGGCGATCGCCATCAGGCCGTTGTGCATGTTGTGCTCGCCCACCAGGCCCCACTTCACCTCGCCCACTTTCTCACCGTCGAGCAGTACTTCCCACTCGGAGGCATCCGCGTTGAGTTTTTTCGCCTGCCAGTGGCCCTGCTCGCCCACCAGTTCCTGCTCGCTCCAGCAGCCCATCGCCATGGTCTGCTTCAGGTTGATGTCGTTCTCCGGCAGGATAATGCGGCCCTGGCCCGGAACAATGCGCACCAGGTGGTGGAACTGTTTCTGAATGGCTTTCAGGTCGTCAAAGATATCCGCGTGGTCAAACTCAAGGTTGTTGAGGATCAGCGTGCGCGGGCAGTAGTGCACGAATTTGGAACGCTTGTCGAAGAATGCGCAGTCGTATTCATCCGCTTCAATCACAAAGAACGGGCTGTCGCCGAGACGCGCAGAGACGTCGAAGTTACCCGGCACGCCGCCGATCACGAAGCCCGGCTTGTAGCCGCAGGCTTCAAGGATCCAGGTCGCCATGCCGGCGGTGGTGGTTTTGCCGTGGGTACCGGCTACGGCAACCACCCAGCGGTCGCGCAGCACGAAATCATGCAGCCACTGCGGGCCGGACATGAACGGAATATTGCGTTCCAGCACCGCTTCAACGCACGGGTTACCGCGGGTCATGGCGTTGCCAATGATGACCAGATCCGGCTCGGGCTCCAGCTGGCTGGCATCGTAGCCCTGAATTAAAGAGATGCCCTGTTTCTCCAGAAGCGTGCTCATCGGCGGATACACATTGGCGTCCGAACCTGTCACTTCATGGCCCAGCGAGCGCGCCAGCATTGCCAGTCCGCCCATGAAAGTGCCACAAATCCCCAATATATGAATGCGCATACGTCATTATCCTTCTTTAATGTGGCGCACATTTTACTCACATGTTAGCGGCTGTGAAACGCATTTCAGGTAAATCCGTATGTTGCTGGCGCGATTCACCTCTGCGCTACTATTTGAATATTTGTTAAGATTGTTGGGCTTTAGTCGTTTTAGTGAACATACAATCGCTCTACTCACAAAGATGCAGGGAAAGTGTTATGAAAACGTTAGGTGAATTTATTGTCGAAAAGCAGCACGAGTTCTCTCATGCTACGGGTGAACTCACTGCTTTGCTGTCGGCAATAAAGCTGGGCGCTAAGATCATCCACCGTGATATCAACAAGGCCGGTCTGGTCGATATCCTGGGTGCCAGCGGTGCCGAGAACGTTCAGGGCGAGGTTCAGCAGAAACTCGATCTGTTCGCAAATGAAAAACTGAAAGCTGCACTGCGCGCGCGCGACATCGTTGCGGGTATCGCCTCCGAAGAAGAAGATGAAATTGTTGTATTCGAAGGGTGTGAACACGCGAAATACGTCGTACTGATGGATCCGCTCGACGGCTCCTCCAACATCGACGTTAACGTTTCTGTCGGTACCATTTTCTCCATCTACCGCCGCGTCACGCCTGTTGGTACGCCGGTAACCGAGGAAGATTTCCTGCAGCCGGGCAGTAACCAGGTTGCGGCCGGTTACGTCGTCTATGGCTCCTCCACCATGCTGGTCTACACCACCGGATGCGGGGTTCACGCCTTTACCTACGATCCGTCGCTGGGCGTCTTCTGCCTGTGCCAGGAACGTATGCGCTTCCCGGAGAAAGGCAGCACTTACTCCATCAACGAAGGCAACTACATCAAGTTCCCGAACGGCGTGAAGAAGTACATCAAATTCTGCCAGGAAGAAGATAAAGCGACCCAGCGCCCTTACACGTCCCGCTACATTGGCTCTCTGGTCGCGGATTTCCACCGTAACCTGCTGAAGGGCGGTATTTACCTCTACCCAAGCACAGCCAGCCACCCGGACGGGAAGCTGCGCCTGCTGTACGAATGCAACCCGATGGCGTTCCTGGCCGAACAGGCGGGCGGCAAGGCGAGCGACGGTAAACAGCGTATTCTGGACATCGTGCCGGAAAGCCTTCACCAGCGTCGTTCGTTCTTCGTTGGCAACAACCATATGGTTGAAGACGTTGAACGTTTTATCCGTGAGTACCCGGACGCGTAATATCTCTCCTGGGGAGCCAGTCTGGCTCCCCAACACATTTATATATTTTACCGTATAAGTGTTTATAAAAATCACGCTTTAATCTTCACCCCTGCTCCTGCATTATTTCCATAACAGTTTGACATTTATTTCCTGGAGCAGAATTGCAATGAAAAATTATTCCCGGGCTAATACCGGCATTGATTTAAATCTTATCCCTGTATTTATTGAAGTCGTCCGCTGCGGCAGTATGGCAAAAGCCTCTTTGCGCCTGGAGATGTCCCGTCCTGCGGTGAGCCTGGCGTTGAAGCGTTTTAATCAACTGTTTGATGAGCCGTTATTTTTCCGCAAAGGTTTATATCTCGAGCCGACTGAAAAAGCGTTAGCGTTAACCAGCTCGCTGGAATTATTAATGGGTGATATTCACGATAATATTGCGGCGGTAAATTCCGCGAGAAATAAAGCCCCGGCACAGAACGCACCGGGGCTGGGAAATATTATGCCGCAGTCTGAGCCGTCACTTTAAATGATGACATGGCTTCCATCAGCTGACGCGACTGCTCCTCAAGGGAGCGGGTCGCGGCGGAGGATTGCTGCACCAGCGTCGCATTCTGCTGCGCGGTTTCATCCATCTGGTTCACCGCAATATTCACCTGCTCGATGCCGCGGCTCTGCTCCTGAGACGCGGTGGCAATTTCACGCATCAGTTTGGTCATCCGCAGCACTTCAGTGGCAATCTCATCCATCGTTTCACCCGCCTGCTGGGCCAGCTCGCTGCCCTCGTTAACGTGGGCCTGCGAATCGCCGATCAGAGAGCGAATCTCTTTCGCCGCGTCGGCGCTGCGGCTGGCAAGGTTGCGGACTTCACCCGCGACCACGGCAAACCCGCGCCCCTGCTCGCCCGCGCGCGCCGCTTCCACGGAGGCGTTAAGCGCCAGAATGTTGGTCTGGAAGGCAATACCGTCAATCACGCTCAGGATGTCGGCGATGCGCGCCGAACTGCCGGAGATATCGCGCATTTTTTCAATCACGTAGCAGACCATTTCGCTGCCGTGATCGGCGGTGTCGGAAACAGACTTCGCCAGCTGGTGCGCCTGCTCGGCGTTGTCGGCGTTAAGCTTCACCGTGGCGGTGATCTGCTCCATGCTGGCGGCGGTCTGCTCCAGCGACGTGGCGGTGGATTCGGTGCGCTCGGCAAGATCCCGGTTCCCCGCCGTCAGCTCGCGGCTGCCGGTATCAATTTGCGAGCTGGCATCGCGAACCCGCAGAACCGAGCTCATCAGCGACTGACGCATCTCCTCTATCGCCGCGTTGAGGCGGTTAAACTCCTGGCTCGCCGGGGCATTCAGCGTGTGGGTTAAATCGCCCGCCGCCACGTTCTCCAGCTGCGCAATGGAGGCCGACAGCGGCTTGAGCAGCATATGGCGCAGCGCCAGCCAGGCGAGCGCGATAATGCCCGCCGTCAGCAGCGCAGCGACAATAATCAGGATCAGCACGCGGGTTTTACTCGCCTGCACGGCGCTCACTTCCGCCTGACCCCGCGCTTCGCTCCATTTCTGAAACGCCTGCATGTCGTTATCGAACTGCTTCGCCACCGGAATTAGCGTGTTCTCCAGCAGATCGTAATAGCTATCTGCGCTCTGGTCATTCAGGGTTTTCAGCATCGGGCCGATCCCCTGCTGGTTATACGTCGCCAGGCTGGCCGCGACTTTGTCGAGGAGCTGCTGCCCCTGTTCGTCAGCCACGCCGCCGTCAATCACGCCTTTTAACGTTTTCCGGGCCAGGGCGACTTCCTGATTGATGTTTTTTACCGCTTTGGCCGCATCGTCCAGCATGCCGATTTCCATCATGCGGACGGCCTGACCCGCCTCATTGCGCGCGCGCAGGATCAGCGTATAGCCGGTGTTCAGCTGCACCATCTGCTCACCCTGAAGGTGATTAATGCGCTGCAGTGAGGAAGAACTCTGTGTGAGGGCATAAATGCCGATGCCGCTGACAATCAGCAGCAGAAGGGTCATAACGGCCAGTAAAGAGAGCAAGCCGGTACGAATCGATAGCGTTTTAAGCATGATATTATTTCCGGTAGCGAGATATTTCTGGGCATAAAAGAAGAGTATCGGCCGCTACCGGAAAATGTTTAGACTTTAAGCAAATTCAGCGTGTTATCGCTCTGTTACCGATGTGTTTACGCGGGTAACAGGCGAGCTTTGACGGTTCTCCCAGAGCACCGTCAGCCCCCGCTGCAGGGCAATAAAAATAAACAGCAGAATGCCAATGGCGATCTTCGTCCACCACGAGCTGAGCGTGCCGTCAAAGTTGATATAGGTTTGTATCAGGCCCTGAATCGCCACGCCGAACAGCGTCCCCAGCACCGTCCCTACCCCGCCGCTGAGCAGCGTGCCGCCGATAACCACAGAAGCAATCGCATCCAGTTCAACGCCGACGCCTGCAAGGGCATAGCCCGCCTGGGTATACACCGAGAAGACAATACCCGCCAGGGTTGCCAGGCCGGTCGAAAGCATATAGATGCGGATGGTGGTGCTGCGGGTTGAGATCCCCATCAGGTTGGCCGACGTGGCGTTGCCGCCAATAGCGTAAACCTGATTGCCAAACCGGGTTCGGTGGGCGAGGAAAATGCCAATCACCACCACGCCCAGCATCAGCAGCCCCATCGCGCTCAGGCGACCGCCGCCGGGAATTTTCCACGCCAGGCTGGAGAGCGTGTCATACACCGGATGGTTAATCGGAATCGACTCCTCAGAAACCAGATAACTTACGCCGCGCAGGAAAAACATCCCGGCCAGCGTGATGATAAAGGCCGGAATTTTCAGCGCGTCGATCAGAAGCCCCATAAAGGCGCCAAACGCGCAGCCCATCACCAGCACCAGCGGAAACGCCACCAGCGGCGAGATGCCCCAGAAGCCGATCGCCTTCGCGAGGAATACCCCCGTGAACGCGATCACCGACCCGACGGAGAGATCGATCCCGCCGGAGAGGATCACAAAGGTCATGCCGACGGCGATAATGCCTAAAAAGGCGTTGTCCGTCAGAATGTTGCAGATCACGCGCGTTGAGGCAAAACCGGGGAACTGCGTGAGGCAGTAGAGATACCCCAGCACAAACACGCCCAGCGTGATCATTAACGGTAAATTACGTTTTATCATGGCCACGGATCCCCTTAATGATGCTGACAAAGCGCGGCGACTGGACGATCAGCACGCAGAGTACAACTACCGCTTTTACCACCTGGTTGAGTTCCGGCTGGAATCCAGAGAGCAGGATCCCGGTGTTCATGCCCTGAATGATCAGCGCGCCGATCACCGAGAGCAGCAGGTTAAAGCGCCCGCCCATCAGCGACCCGCCGCCGATCACCACCGCGAGGATCGCATCCAGCTCCAGCCAGAGCCCGGCGTTATTGGCATCGGCCCCGCGAATATCGGCGGCGACGATGACACCGGCAATGGCGGCGCAGACGCCGCTCAGCACGTAGGTCAGCATCACCATCAGGCGGGTGTTGACCCCGGCGTTGCGCGCGGCGCGAATGTTGATCCCCACCGCCTCAATAAACATGCCGAGCGCCGTTTTGCGGGTGAAGAGCCAAAAGACAATAAGCGTGACCAGGGCAATAATCACCGGCGTCGGGAAGAACAGAAGGTTACCGCTGCCAAGCCATGCCAGGCTCGGAGAGTTGAAGGTAACAATCTGCCCCGAGGTGATCAGCTGTGCGACCCCGCGCCCGGCCACCATCAGGATCAGCGTAGCGACAAAGGGCTGAATTTTCAGCACCGCCACCAGAATGCCGTTCCATAGTCCGGCCAGCACGCCGGTGCCTAAGGCCGCCAGCAGTACCACCGGCAGGCTGTGACCGGCCACGGTCATTGAGGCTGCCGTGGCCCCGGCAATAGCCATCACCGCACCGACGGAGAGATCTATTCCGCCGGTGGCGATCACCAGCGTCATCCCAATCGCCAGCAGCGCCACGGGCGCGGCGCGGTTTAAAATATCGATCGGGCTGCCAAACAGGCGGCCATCCTGAACAATAATCTGGAAGAAATGCGGTGCGACAAGGCTATCTACCAGCAGCACCACCAGCAGCGCTGCAATTTGCGGCGTGCCGGTTGGCCAGCTAAAGCGGCGCTTTGACTCACCGGTTTGCGAAAGCGAACGGGACATCACGATTCACTCCTTACGCCGCGATGGCATTCATGATTGCCGGAACGGACAGTTTATCCAGCGGGATCTCTGCCACCTGTTTGCGATCGCGCATAATGATGACGCGATCGGCATAGCCCACCAGCTCCTCCAGCTCGGATGAGATAACCAGCAGGGCCAGCCCGTCCGCACAGAGCGTTTCGATAAGCCGGATAATTTCGGCGTGCGCGCCCACGTCGATACCGCGCGTCGGCTCGTCAAGGATCAGGAACTGCGGTTTGGTCAGTAGCCAGCGGGAGAGCAGCACCTTCTGCTGGTTACCGCCGGAGAGAAATTCAATCGGCTGTTCCGCACTCGGGGTGCGGATGCCGAGCTGGCGAATAAAGCGCTCGGCGATGGCGTTTTGCTCTTTACGAGGGATCGGGCGTAGCCAGCCGCGCTGGGCCTGCAGGGCCAGGATGATATTTTCCCGCACCGAGGCGGCGGCAATGATGCCGTCCGTTTTCCGGTCTTCCGGGCAGAAGCCAACGCCCAGACAGGAGGCCTGATGCGGCGATCGCAGGGTTTGCGGTTTGCCCTTGATCAGCGCGGTGCCGCTGTCGGCAGGCTTGATCCCGAAGATCACCTCGGCGGTTTCGGTTCGGCCCGAGCCCAGCAGGCCCGCCAGCCCGACAATTTCGCCGGGACGCACCTCAAGGTTAAACGGCGATATCACGCCTTTCTTGCCGTAATCGCTGAACGCGGCAACCGGTTTTTCGCTCAGCAACGTGCGGCCCGCACGCTGGAGCGCGTTGGTTTCCAGCTCGCGGCCCAGCATCATTTTCACCAGCTCGATCTGCGGCAGCTCGCGGGTTTCGCGGCAGCCGACAAAGCTGCCGTTGCGCAGCACCGTAATGCGGTCGCTCACCTCATACACCTGATCGAGGAAGTGCGTGACGAAGATCAGGCTCACGCCCTGATCGCGCAGCTGGCGCATCAGGGTGAAGAGCATCTCCACTTCCTGGGTATCGAGGCTGGCGGTGGGTTCATCGAGGATCAGCACCTTCGCAGAGAGATCGATCGCGCGACAGATGGCGACGATCTGCTGCATCGCCACGGAAAAGCGGTTCAGCGGCTCGCGAACGTCGAGGGAGAAGCCGTAGGACTCCATCAGCTTCGTGGCGCGCGCCTCCATCTCTTTGCGGCGCAGCAGGCCAAAGCGGCGTGGCTCGCGGCCAATAAACAGGTTGTCCGCCACCGACATATTCGGCAGCAGGTTCACTTCCTGGTAAACCGTTCCGATCCCCAGCTGCTGGGCGTGGACGGTATTTTTTGGCGAAATGGCGTTGCCTTCCAGCCAGATGGTGCCGCGATCGGCGTGATAAACGCCGGTCAGCGATTTAATCAGCGTCGATTTTCCCGCGCCGTTCTCGCCCAGCAGCGCCATGATTTCACCGCGCCGCAGGCTGAAATCAACGCTATCCAGCGCCTTTACGCCGGGGAAGAATTTACTCAAGCCCTCTGTGCGGAGGATTTCCTGGTGTTGTTCAGTTTTCATATTCACGTCCCCGGCACGTTCCCGTAGGCCGGGTAAGCGCAGCGCCACCCGGCAATTTCACTGGATCAGTAGCCCATATTTTTCTTCTTCTCTAACTCTTCTTTCGCTGTATCAGGCAGGTAGAGCGTGGACTTGGTGACGGTCACCTTCTCAGGCATCGTTCCGTCTTTCTTGAATTTCTCCAGCGCGTCGAATGCCGGGCCCGCCATGTTCGGCGTCAGCTCGACGCTGGCATTGGCTTCACCGTCGATCATCGCTTTGTAGATGTCCGGCACGCCGTCGATAGAGCCGGTGAGGATATCTTTGCCCGGCTTCAGGCCCGCTTCTTTAATCGCCTGAATCGCCCCGATCGCCATGTCATCGTTGTGGGCGTAAACCATGCAGATATTCTTGCCGTTGTTTTCAGCCTTGATAAAGCTCTCCATGACCTCTTTACCCTTACTGCGGGTAAAGTCGCCGGACTGGGAGCGGATAATCTTGATGTTTGGCGCTTTGGCAATGGCCTCAGCAAACCCTTTCTTACGGTCGATGGCCACGCTCGCGCCGACGGTGCCCTGCAGTTCAACGACGTTACACGGCTTGCCGTCGACCTGTTTAATCAGCCAGTCGCCAATTAACTGCCCTTCAAGCACGTTATTAGCGGTGACGGTGGTCATATAGAGAGATTTGTCTTTAACATCGATGGAACGGTCGAGCAGGAAGACCGGAATTTCAGCGTCTTTCGCTTCCTTCAGAACCGGTTCCCAGCCGGTCGCCACCACTGGTGCAATAAAAATGGCATCCACGCCCTGGGCGATAAACGAGCGCACGGCTTTGATCTGGTTTTCCTGCTTTTGCTGACCATCGGCGATTTTCAGAGTGATGCCGCGTTTCTGAGCCTCGCTTTTCGCAACGTTGGTTTCCGCCGCACGCCAGCCGGATTCAGAGCCAACTTGCGAAAAACCTACGGTTAAGGGAGCGGCCATCGCCATAGACGACATGGCTGCCGAAACTGCTGTGACAAGAAGTAAGCGCTTCCACATATGAGCGTCCTCGTAGGGGTGTTTATTGTTGGTTAAAAGATGTTCTGCGAAATGACTATAGCCAATGAAATATGTAACGAATTGCGTTACATCACACTTCAGGAAAGTGAATAAAATGTTAATCACAAGTTTGTAATCGCTTTCATTTCACCATTAAAAATGCGGCTGAGTTTATGGATTTTCCTGTCATGGAAACGGTCTGAAAAGTGGAGCTTGCGGGGAGAGAAAGCGAAAAGAGGCGGAGACATTCAGCGTGAGTTGGCTATAATACCTGCCACTTGTTTACCATCCATTTTAAAGGACACCGACATGAGCTTACTCAACGTCCCAGCGGGTAAAGAACTGCCAGAAGACATCTACGTTGTTATTGAAATCCCGGCCAACGCAGATCCAATCAAATACGAAATCGACAAAGACACCGGTGCGCTGTTCGTTGACCGTTTCATGTCTACTGCCATGTTCTATCCGTGCAACTACGGCTACATCAACCACACCCTGTCTCTGGACGGTGACCCGGTTGACGTGCTGGTTCCAACGCCATACCCACTGCAGCCAGGCTCCGTCATTCGCTGCCGTCCTGTTGGCGTGCTGAAGATGACTGACGAAGCGGGTGAAGATGCGAAGCTGGTTGCGGTACCGCACACCAAGCTGAGCAAAGAGTACGATCACATTAAAGATGTGAATGACCTGCCAGAGCTGCTGAAAGCGCAGATCGCCCACTTCTTCGAGCACTACAAAGACCTCGAAAAAGGTAAATGGGTTAAGGTTGACGGCTGGGACAACGCAGAAGCGGCGAAAGCAGAAATCATCGCCTCCTTCGAACGCGCTGCTAAGAAGTAATTCTTACTGTCGATTGATGAAAGCCCCGCATACTGGGGCTTTTTTTATCTTTGTTAAAAGCAGCATACATTACCTTTTAAGATAAATCCCATTCCCTTTGGCTTTCATGTTAATACAACAAAGACACCCTCTCATTTATGGTGGGAGTGGTTGAATAGGCTGTCAATTAATCACATACTGTCATAATGAGCATTAATCCCCATTGATTACAGGATTCATATGTCATCCATTAACATTGATGTTGCCCGCCCAACTGGAATTTACTTTATTATTGAAAGGCTATATTCCCGCGATGGACTTATGCCTTCCGTTGGGGAAATCAGCCCCTCTTTGACACAGGTACACCGCACTGTCATTCAGCTAAAACGCAAGCAAGATATGTTTATGGATGGTGTTAAGGTTACCCCAAAAGATATTACACTTTGGCAACAGATAAAATATCTTACGGGCTCGAAAGTAACGACCAAAGATACAGATACGTTAGTGTATACGACTGATTTTATCGGCTCTCTTGTAGCCACTACACCTTTAGGCAATATTGAGCATGAAAATATTCCTCGCTTCCTCACGACAGAGTCTATTCACTCCCTTCCTCAGGCGGTGAGCTATGGGCGTGATCCCATCCCACAGGTCCTTCTTTATGGTCGTAAGGATATTGTCTTCTTTATGGACAATGGTGGTAAAGGAACGCCAACCGCTATTGCAAAATATAATCACAACAATCGTGACCTTGCCATAATCAAAGATCAGCTGGAGGCCAGTAAAACGATGAAGGAACTGCTTTCTAAGGGAGCAAAATTATGAGTAAGAAAATCCATATCGTAAGTCTACTCGTCATTATTATTGCCTCCTTTATCTTTGGCAGAAGTACGTATACTCAATATCTGGCATGGTATTATGGAAGCGATAATTTAATATTCAGCGAAATAAACAGCTCCTTACTATCCAGTTTATTTAACGGGCTTTACTTCGCTCTTTCAGCAAGTATTATTTATACGTTACTCACTCTGTTAAAAAGAATTCCAGCGAATATTGTCACTTCTTGTCTGCTTCAGTTCTGTATTAACATCGGGCTATATACGCTTTTTGTTGCAGTAGATAGAGGATATAGTAAATTACATACTTTAAGCTCGGGTGCTACTGATATCACCCACAGCTATTTTTTAGGAGCGTTGCTGACGAGCACGCTTCTGACCGTCGCGATCGTGAGCGTTATACATGCTAAGTTTCTTTCTTCAAAGCATAAAGATGGGCTACATAAAGGCGTTTGACTGTTACGGCAAAGACAGCAAATGGCAGTATCTCTGCATCCTGACATTCCAACTTGCCTGGTTTTTGTTTTACTTATGGATCCCTTATCGAAGCGATTATGCGATTTTGCTGTTTTTACTGTTTTTCCTGCCCGTCATATCAAGCAATACGCGATGCATAAACTACTATGGCCGTTCACGCGCCTTGTGTTTTTTATGGCTTATTGCCCCATACATCATGCTGTTCGTTCCTCTTTTTTTAACCCGACGCAGGGATACAGAAGAGAATTGAAAGTGAAAAAAAACAACGCCACCTCACGGTGGCGTTGTCGTTTTTCAGTACTGGTCTCTGTCTAACCAGTTACCGCTTACAATCCGCGTTAACCCGTCGACCGGACGCTGGTAGACATACATCCACGCGCTTCCGTACGGTGTCTGGATCAACTGGCGAGCGTATTCACCGCCCCTGGTGCGCAAGGCATCAAGTTCGGCAAGTGTAGCATTATCAATACGATAAACTTCACCCTGTACTGTTCCTTCGCCGGGAACCGCGCCTGGATAGTGGCCCAGGCTGTACAACTGGTAGTTCTCGATATTGTAATTCCCCAGTAGCTGGGCATTGGTCATCCAGTGACTGTTGCCTTGCCTGGTTCGTAAACTGCCGTAGACAAATATTCGCATTGCTAAAACTCAAACTGATAGAGCAGATCAAGTGCCTGGTCTACGCCGGACACTGCTTCCAGATATAGCTTAGGCATCAGGCGATAGCGTAACGTGAGTGTTGCCAGTGAGTCAAAGATCCCCACACCATATTTTACCTGCAGACCCGGCAGTACATAGCCGCTGACCACCACCTGCGAGGAGTCACCCACGCCCTGGGTGTCCAGCGCCAGATTGCTTACGCCGAACGTCTCGCCGATTTTACCCACAACCTGCCCACTTTGTGCAACCCCCAGACCGACCAACATTGAGGTCATCGCCGCACTGTCGCTTTGTCCGCTGTCCAGACCTTGTCCGCGCAGCAGATAAGAGAGGGCTTCCTGCTGCGACATCGCCGGGTCGGAGAAGATCTCCGCCTTCGGTTCGTCGGCAGAGCCGGTGACGCGTACGCCAGCAATGACGTCGTTTTCCGTCGCTTCCGGGTTACGAATCGCTTCGATGTTCAACAGCGGTTGATCCGGTGGGCCGGAGAACAGCAGCTCGCCTTTACGGACAATCAGATCCTGACCATAGGCATGAAAACGCCCTTCAGGAATATTGATCTGTCCGTTGAGGCCAAGCCCTTGTTTATCCTGCGCCACTTTCAGGTCGCCCGTGAGCCTCGCCTTCAGCCCAAACGCATCCAACCGCACGTTATTTCCCACGTGCACGATAAGGTTACTATTAATCGGTATACCAGCGCTCTTCTCTTCGGCAGGTTTCAGATTTTCATTGAGCATAACTTCATCACTGGAGACGCCAACCGCGCTTTCCGGCACCTCGTGAACCACGATGCGCGCCCACGGCACGTCCACGCGGCCATCCAGGGTGAAGAGGCTTGGCGTCGCCTCAAAGACCACGTCCGGCGAGACGTCCAGGCGCACCATTGGCGGTACGGTGATGCGCACCTTACTGCCTTTCGCGGCAATACGGGCGCGCCAGTTGTCGAGCTGGCTCCAGTCCGCGTCGCCGCTCAGGTTGATTTGCCCCTGCTGAGTTAATACCGAGCCGTTTAGCGTCGAGCTCATGCCGTTGAAGTTCATCGCAATCTGGCTGGGCTGCATATCGAACGGCATAAAGTTACCGTCGATATCCACACCGCTGAGCCGCAGCTGGCCGAACAACTGAGGGCTTTGCGCGTTGCCCGCCAGGCGCAGGTTGGCATTTACCATACCCTCGGCTTTTTCCCCGCGGGCGAAGATCGGGTTGACCATCGCCAGGTTGAAGTTACGAATATTGACGTTGCCGCCCAGATTGCGCCGCCCCTGCGGATCGGTAATCTGTATCTGCCCGTCCATCTGGCCGTTGTTGGTCAGACGGATAAGCCACCCCAGCTCCGCACGGTTGTTATGCAGGTCTGCACTCACATTCAGGGTGTCGAAGGCCACCGGCAGCGGCGCGTCGTTGACTTCCTGCGTCACCTTCACGTTACGGCCGGAAAGCGTGACGCTGCCCTGCGGCAGCCCCTCTTTGGTGGTATCCCAGGCGACATCGGCTTTCCCGCTGAAGACGCCGCTGGCCTGCGTGGTGTCCGGCATAAACGGTTTCAGCATCGCCAGATCGAAGCGGTTCAGGTTGATCTGCGCGCGCCCTTCCGCCCCCGCATCAATGGTCTGCGGCACGCACAGCTCCGCGTTCGGGTTGGTCCAGCAGTGAGGCCCGATGCTGATCTTCTGCTCGGCGTTGCGGTAGTCCAGCGCAATGGAGCGCGACAGCGACAGCGGCCCCACCGGGGTGTTGAAGCGGGTGTTGTCCAGCGTTCCTTTCCAGCGCGTTTCCTTCCGGTCGAAGCTGCCGGTCAGGTGAAGCTGGCCCGAGACGGGCTCGCCCTGCACGCGCAGCTGGAGGTCGTGCTGCTTCTCGTTCCCTTTGGCGTCCAGAGTCACCAGGCTAATGTTCACGTCCGGCTGGGAAATGCGCTCCACGCGCAGGTTCAGGTTGCCGCCGATCTGATCGGTGGATTTCACATCCCCTTCCACGCGGACGCGGGCAACGCTCAGCTCCTGCCAGCGCAGATTGTTGGCGGTGATATCTGCCAGCAGCTGCGGCGCGTCCACGGTGCCGCGCACTTTCACGAGTCCTTTCGCCGTACCGCCCAGACCCGGCAGGGCATTATCCAGATTCGGCGCGTCGATGGTGGCGTCAAGATTGAGATCTTTTACCCCCAGCTCGCCTTTGATATCCGCCGTGTTGCGGCCCAGCGCCACGTGCAGTCCCGGGATAATCCACTGCAGGTAGCTGTTGCCCTTCACCGAGCCTTCAACGTTCACCTTGTTCTGCTTCACGTTCCCGGTGAGCTTGATTTCCGGCACGTCCATCTGCCACGTGCCGCCGTAGAGGCTGCCGCGGGTTTTGATCAGCCCGTCCAGCTTCGACGGCCAGTCCGGCACCTCTTTGGCGGTGTTAATTCCCGTCAGCTTCAGCTCGCCGCGCCAGCTGATCGCCTGCTGCCAGTCGAGCAGCGCGGTCAGTTCCGTTTTGCCTTCCAGCGCCGCGACGGTCAGCTTGTCGAGGTTAACCTGCTGTTCGTTGCCTTTTGCATCCAGCGTGATGGTCGCGGGCGGCACGCCCTGCCCCTTCACCGCAGTGCGGAACGAGAGCGTGTAGTCGGTCATCTTGCCGCTCAGCTTCAGCTTCAGATCGTCGGCCTGATACTGTTTTTCGCCGGTAAACGGCCAGTAAAGCTGCTTGCTGACAACCTCCAGATTGAGCGGCAGCCCGGCTTCCGCCAGCTGGGTTTGCGCGCGCAGGGCCATGTCTACCGGGCCGGAGAGATTCACCCCGATATCCAGCTTCTCGCGCAGCGCCCCGCCCACTTTAACCTTCACTTTTTCGCCCTTCAGCGGGTCGATATTCAGGGCGCTATTGAGTGTGATATCCACCGGCCAGCTGTCGCGCAGCAGGGCGTTGCCTGACGCGTTCACCGAGCCCTGGTTGGTATCGATATCCAGCGCGTCGAGCTTCATGTTGCCGTCAATGCTGCTGACTTTCAGCAGCATGTTAAAGACCGTCAGATCGGTGTCGCCGGTCAGGCGCAGCTGCTCGCCTTTGAACTCCTCAATGTTGAGGTTCAGCGGCAGATGCACGTCGGTCATTTCAGGCAGGACAGGCTTCGAGAAGAGTTCTTTCAGCGTTTCGCCCAGCGGCTTCTCTTCCGGCTGCGGGTTCTGGATCTTCGGTTCGACGATCTCTTCCTGCGCCACGTCCGCCACTTTCGGCAGCGCGATCAGCAACCCTTGCAGCGAGGTTGGCGTCAGGGTGAGGTTTTTCTCCTGCCAGCGCAGGCCGGAGGTGAAATCCATCACCGAAACGGTGGTGTCGTCGATTTTGATATTGACGTTATCGAGCGCCACCCGATAGAGCGCAATCGGGTACGGCGTGGAGAGATTCAGCGGGCCGCTGTCCTCTTCCTCAACCGGCACAGACTTCGGCATTTTCTTTGAGTCTATCGCCACGTTGACGTCTTTTAGCGACAGATCGTTCACACAGAGCTTGCTGTCCCGCAGGCAGCCCAGCTTCACCGCGAGATGGAATTCCCCGGCGTTGACCGCCACGCCCGGCTGCTCGTAGCGGATGTTCTTCAGACGCAGGTCTCGCCAGCCGCCCGTTACCTGACCAATTTCCAGCCCCGGCACCCAACGGTTCGCGGCGTTAAACAGCAGATGCAGCCCGGTCGTCGTTCCCACCAGAAACGCCACCGTACCGAGCAGCAGCACGATAAAAATCAGCACCCCGAGGCTTATTTTCTTCCATAAACTCATAATTCAGGCCCCAGACCGATGTAAAACTGTAATCCGTGTTCATCTTTGTCGCCCACCGGCACGGCGAAATCGAGCTTGATGGGTCCGACGGGTGACTGCCAGCGTACGCCCACGCCTGCACCGGTTTTGAAATCGCTGCGGCGAATATCGTTCACCGCTTCACCACCGTCAACAAACATGGCACCCCACCACTTGCCGCTGACGTTGTACTGATACTCCAGCGATCCGGTCGCCAGTTTGGATGCCCCGGTCAGCTGGCCTTTTTCGTTTTCAGGTGAAATCGATTTGTACTTATACCCGCGAATGCTGCGGTCGCCCCCGGCGAAGAAGCGCAGGTCCGGCGGAACGCGCTCGAAATCACCCGTCTCAATCCAGCCGAGATTGCCGCGCATCACAAAGCGGTGTTTGTCATACAGCGTGCGGATCCAGACGTTTTGCGCCTGCACCACCGTGAAGTCGACGTCAGAGCCCCACATCGTATTGGAGTAGTCGATAGAGTAACGCTGTGAATCACCCCATGTTGGCATCAGGCCGCCGCGCGAGCGGGTGCGGCT
>NZ_JAAQOK010000006.1:0-122673 GCF_011683705.1 Enterobacter sp. 725m/11
AGATGTGTATAAGAGACAGGTCTTTGTTCCACTCGAAAGTACAACAGACATAAAAACAGCCCTGATTTGATTAATTTTTGAGCAGGTGCGTTTTTTTTCCATTATCCACGATAGCGGCATTTAATATTAACTATACATCCTTTAGACCAGAAAATCAGGATAAAAAACTGTATATATCGAGTTAACTAATACAAATTTTCTCAAGATGTTGTTCTGGTTAAAGTTTCTCTGCCCTGAAGCGATTCACAAGCAGACGGCCACTGGCAATAAACCACTCAGTAACCAGAGCAGACAGATGTTGAAATTAAAATTTGTAAAGAAAAGGCCCTATGCTTTTTACGCAGTCGTACTTTCACTGTCATTTTTCTCAGAAATTTCAGTGGCTAATATGAGTGTATACCCGATGGAACTCAATGTGGATAGCTCCGGAACAGCGCAAATAACAGTGGCGTCGAAGAGCGATGATATTCAGTTCATTCGGGTGAAGCAAAAGAAAATTCTTAATCCCGGAACATCATTGGAAAAAGAGATCGATGTTCCTCCATGGCAAGAAGGCGGCATTATCGTCACCCCTGAAAAGTTTGCCCTTTCGGCGGGCGGCATGCGCGTGGTTCGCCTGGTGTCTCTGGTTCCCCCCTCAAAAGAGAGTACCTGGCGCATCTATTTCGAAGGGGTAAACCAGCCAGACAGCATTGCCTTCACAGAACAAGGACAATCTGCTGCCTTAGCGAAAATAGGGGTTAATGTTATCTGGGGTGCGTTGGTGCACATCGCGCCCACGGAAAACAACATCTCATTGACACTGGATAAAACTCACGGCGCCTTAATAAATAAGGGCACCCTGCGCGTACCGCTAAAAGAAATCGGTATATGTGATGAAAAATACAAATGCCGGTGGCTTAAAGAAGAGGCAACAATTTATCCGGAGAGGGAACGAAAATTAAAAACCTTTTCGCAATTACAGGGCATTAAGTACAAATTCCGCTACTTCAACTGGATAAACAAAACCACTGAAGAAGCTGAGTTACCCGTCGTGGAATAACACGACATCTGTAGTCCTAATGTGTTTTTTTAAAGCGCTATGGCGCTCACTTGTAAATATGGAGATATCAATGCATAAGTTTATTAAACCTCTGATGATCGTTGCCTCGATGACAGCATCTCTGAACGCAATGGCCATTCAGAAAGATATTACTATCAATGCCAGCGTAGATTCGCAGCTGGATATGACTCAGGCCGACAACACACCACTTCCGTCCAGTATCGATATGCAGTATCTGCCTGGCAGCGGGTTGGTAAGTTACCGTTTAAATACCAAAATCTGGTCTAACTCCGCCACCAGCAACGTCAAGGTTCGTCTTGTCAGCGCAGCCAAACTGACCAATACCGATGGTAACCAGAACATTCCGATGACCGTTATTCTTGGCGATAAAACGCTCAATACGACTGACACGGTGTTTACCGGTACGGAGCTTTTCCCGGGCACTGCTGAAAACGGTTCAGCCGTATTACCACTAACTATTTCTCAAACGACGAAAGGTATTTTAAAAAGCGGCCAGTATAGCGGCGTTGTGAGCCTGATGTTAACGCAGGCAACTACAGCATAATTCACTGTTACACAAAGGAAATAACATCAGAGGGAGCTTTCCCTCTGATGTCAGGATGATGTTGAGGCTCACTTATGGCTTTTCACAGAAGTACTCTCCTTTTTGTTACTCTATTACCCGCATCGATTCAACTTGCCTGTGCAGAAATGGCAATCCCATCTGGGTTTGAGGATCTGGCAAAAACTCAGCGTCTGTGGACGGAAGTCAGCCTGTATGGAGAATCGCTGGGTCTTTTTGAAATAGATATTAATCTTGATACTGTCACCTTTATCAGGCCGCAGGCGCTTATCGCCGCCGTTAAACGTCAATTTAATGACGATCCGGCGCTGCTTGCCTCCGTAAGCAATACGCTCACTGCACCGCTGCCTCGCAACGGCAACCTCGCCTGCAGTAGCAACGGTTCAGCACCAGGATGTGATTATATCGATACCCGCCGTGCGGCAATTATCTATGACGAAAATAACGCACGCATAAATCTTTTTTTTGATAAGCAGTATTTGCCAAGGCGCACAGCGGGAAGTCAATGGTATCAGCCGACGCACGGCAGCGAAAACGCGCTTATTCATCAGCAAAATATTAACTTTGTTGCGGACAGAGACTATCAGTCGGCCACCGTTCAAGGTAGCGGGGCGCTGGCGGTTACAGAAGACGGTTATTTCAATCTCGACTGGGTCTGGCTTGGGCAACGATCCCGCCATCAGCAACAGCAGAATGTCACCGTCAACAATGCCTGGTATCGTCAGGACGTAAGTCGTGAACACTATATTCAACTGGGGGAGATGGACACCCGCGATTTGTTCAGCAACACCGGGGGAAATATTTCTCTCAGTCAGCTTCCTTTGGGGAAAATACGTGGGCTACGCGCGGGTTCGACCCGGGCATGGGTCAATCCGGTTCAGCTTTCGCACGGCACGCCACTCACCGTTCTTTTGTCCCATGACGCGCGCATTGACGCACGTCGGGGAGATCAGTTGCTGGCCAGCTTTTACCTGAACGCCGGGGCGCAAACACTGGATACCCGTTCGTTCCCGGAGGGCAGCTACACCGTCACTCTGGCAATCTATGAAAATAACCTTCTAACACGCACTGAACAAGTTCTCTTTACTCGTACCGGTATAACCCCGTTTGATCGCATCGAATGGTTTATGCAGGGTGGTGAGACTAATAATGATGGGCCAGATGAATCACGTTCTGCCGTGGCACAAGCAGGGATTCGCCTTCCTCTCACACCGACACTGGCGCTGTCCAGTGGCGTCACTGCAACACGTGAGCGCCGTTTTCTGGAAAATGCCGTTGACTGGAGCCAGGGTTTTAATTCAGGGCCTATTGATGGGGTACTGAGCACACGTTTTAGTTATCTGTACGGCAGCAATGGAGAACGAGGAGATATCCAACAGGTCAGCTATAACGATGGTTTTTCCCTGAGTTTTTATCGTAACGCATTATCAGCAGATAGATGCGATAACAGAAACCAGGGATTCGACGCTATTAACGGTTGTTACCGTACACTGTCGGCACTGTTTTCCGTACCTCTCGGATCGTGGTATGCCAGCCTGGGCTATTCCGATAACCACAGCGAAGGACGTTACGTCTACCGCCGCGAGCTTGCTCATTATGACGATCATTACGACAAGGGGCTCCCCTGGGAGCAAGTTTATATGACACGTTCTCACTCTCGTGCATGGCAGGCGGGGCTGAGCAACAGTTTTAATATCCGCGGCCTGAATATTTACGGCAGCGCCAATGTGTTTAAGCGCAACGACGACTCACGCAGTGGCAGCGATAAAGGCGGTTACTTGAGCTTAAACCTGTCTCTGGCAAATAACGCTCAAAGGGAGGCATCAAGTTATACCTCTCTGGGGGCTACCTGGCAGGAGCAGCAAAACGAAAAAAACCAGCTCAGCTATAGCGTAGCGCATAACTGGTACGTAGATGCACGTGGAGAGAATGAATACGGTCTCAGCGCATCCGGATTCAACAGTAATTCGCTTAACACATCGGCATACACCCGACAGGGAGGGCGTTTCGGCAATGTCAGCCTGATGTTTAGCGACTTCTGGAATAGAAACGCGCGCAGCCACACTCCGAGCGGAAGCGGAAATTACAGTTCAACATTCGCGCTGTCGCGCTCCGGGTTGTGGCTTGGCCGCTGGAGTGATGGACGTCCAGCATCAGCCGTTGCGATTAACGTCTCTACACCGGAAGAAAGCGAGACTTCCCGTGTTGCCGTCTCGCTGGATAACGGCGGCAGTGCGGATATCCCAGCTAACAGCCAGGGGTTGTTCACCGTTCCGGGCTATCGACAAACGACGCTGACCATTAACGAATCTCTGAATCTATCTCACGGCGCCAGCAGTGAAATCACACAGGGATCAGGGAGCAGAACGGTGTTTATGGTGCCCGGGAAATTGCTTCATCGAGAAGTGCACACTTCAGCAAGCTACACCTGGGTTGGGCGGTTGACAGATGAACGCCATGCTCCTCTGACGGGGGGCGTACCTCTGAATGTCAATGGCTGGAACGATCTGGGGCAAGGAGGTTTTAGCGCACAAAGCGATGTCCTTCTCCACCAACTTTATATGGTTAGCCAGCAGCAGTTTTATCAATGCGCGCTTAACGTCAAGAGCATGCGTGATGTGGTGCGCTATGTCGGCACCATAACTTGCCGGGGAATAACATTTTCCGCTCTGCCGGAAACGGTTCAACAGCAGGCGCAGTTAATGCTGACCAGACACGGGAAGGCGGTTGACGCCACGGTAATGAATACTGATAACGATTTAAAAGGAAAATGATGAACAAACACATTTTACTTTCGTTGCTTGCCTGCCTCTGGGCAGTGAAATCGCCAGCAGCGCCCCCCGCAGACAAAAACACCACGGTCAGTCTGAGCTTTGACCGTACAGCGCCACCCAACCGCTTTTACATATGGAAACAGGAGTCAGCTGGTTATGATCCTTCATATCCATATAAATGGGGAATGAATACCCTCACCTGCTTATCATCTACGAACCCGCAAGGAGGCTGTCGTACATATCCATACTGGGTTACAGATAACCCCTCTCCGCCATATGCAATTAGCGTGCAATTTACCCATCTGGTGACAAACAAAAAAGTAGAACTAAAGGTATATGGCGAGAAACATATGTTTCTACGCAAAAGCGCAATCACCCTTGCGAGCTACGTTTCCGATGGGTCGTACAGCCCAGCAGACTGGGACCGCGAGCCCTATTTTGATTTTTACATTGTCGGCAGTGAATTGAGCAAGCTGAATCTCTCAGGTATCTGGACCCAAACGTTAATACAGAACGTTAAATTATGGAATTCTGGGAGTTGTGGGGGACTTCCGATTAATTTGGCTTGTGACGCCACACTCGCTAAATGGTCTGCAGAAATTAAGCTTGAAGTTGTCGATACAGGCAATCAGCAAATTTATCTGCCAGCCTTCCCGCATTCAACCCCTGTCGTCAATCTAAACCTGACAAACTTTCCTGGCAGACCAGGAGTAAGTGAGATCAGCGGTGAAACCGGGCTCGATATGTGTCTTTACGATGGTAACAACAGCACCAGTCGTCGCCTCTTCCTGCGCTTTGAAGACGACGGGCTGGAAGCAGCAGATCGCGCAGCTGGGGCATTCTCCATCCGCAGGCGCGGCGGAAGCCAGACGGAACCGAGAGACCGTCTCGATTACCGGGTTTCGGTGACCCATCCTGTCACGGGCGCCACGGAAACGGTGACAAACGGCACTACCGTCGTCTGGCAGGGGGTGAATGACCCTAAATATCTTCGGCAAGTGATCCTGCCCGGCGGGCGTGAAACAGTACAGTGCGTCCCCGCACCTATCATTCTGACCACGCCGTCGTTTGCCGCCAGCAGCAAAAATGCCGGGGATTACACCGGCACCCTACGCGTTATCTATACGCCCAGTACCTTATAAAGAGGCCATTGTGAGTTACGCCATCCTCGACAACAATCGTTTTTATGCCGAAGGGTTGCGCTACGCCCTTCTGCGCCGTAACGCTCAGACGCAGGTTGAGAGCGGTACGGTAAAGTGGTGCCGTTCGCTGCTGGCCCGCGACACCCTCGTTGTTCGCTGCCGCTTTTCCGTCGCGGGGACGCATCTGGCGCTGGTCGACATTCTTCTGGAGCTGGAAGCCAGGCGCTGGGAAGGAACGGTGTATTTGGTATGCAATGAAAAAGGCTGGGCACTGGCTACCCATCTGCGAAAGCGGTTTGCCACGCTGACCTTATATATCATTGATGACCGGATTGCCGTTGCGGATGCGGCGTATCTGCTTGCCAGAGAGCCCCGCCGGGTGCGCACCCTGAATTGTTGCCTGACAGGCATGGAGTTCAACGTGCTCGACAGGCTGGTGAACGGACAATCGGTACGGCATGTCGCGCATATGACGCAGATGAGTGAGAAACAGGTGTCGACGTATAAATGCAACGCGCTGAAAAAGCTTAATGCCAACAATCTGCTCCAGCTTCTTCTGTAGGTCGAGGTTTCTCACGCCGCCCCTTATTTGCTAGACTAGGGGCGGTTTTTACTTTATCGACAGAGCACTATGTTCATTTTTGCAGGCCAGGAAATTGAGACCGATAGCGAAGGCTATCTGAAAGACACCACGCTATGGAGCGAGCCGCTGGCGGAGAAAATCGCCGAAAACGAAGGTATCGACCTCTCCCCCGAACACTGGGAGGTGGTCCGTTTTGTGCGCGAGTTTTATCTCGAGTTCAACACCTCTCCGGCCATCCGCATGCTGGTCAAGGCGATGGCCAACAAATTTGGCGAAGAAAAAGGCAACAGCCGCTATCTGTATCGCCTGTTCCCGAAGGGCCCGGCAAAACAGGCCACCAAAATTGCCGGCCTTCCTAAACCGGTGAAGTGTATTTAATACCGAATACCGAAGTTCACATATTCCCTGCCGGGTTGATGCGGTTCCGTTAAGACCTTATCAACCCGGGCGCTGCGCGGCCCGCCTGCTTTCAGCCACGCCATCAGTTTTTCAACCTGCTCCGCGTCGCCGCAGGCGACCACCTCAACGCTGCCGTCGTCCATATTTCGCGCGTATCCCGTTAGCCCAAGCGTCATCGCTTCGCGCTGGGTGCTGTAGCGGAACCCGACGCCCTGAACAACGCCGTGGACCCAGGCAATGGTGCAGACTTTTGACATTTTTCTTCTCCTTAACGTAGCGTTTTCGGTAAACAGCCATAGTGCTGCCGGAAACGGGCGGTGAAACGAGAGCTGGAAAGATACCCACATTGTAATGCGATTTCACCGATCGGTAAGCGAGTCGACTGTAACTGTGACAGCGCCACGGCCATTCTCACCTCCTCCACGATCTGCCGAAACGCTCAACGACATCCGCAGATGATTGCGCCTGGCTGAATGTGCTACTCTACGCGCCATTTCCCTGAAATCGACAGAACAGCAAATTATGAGTGTACGTTTAGTGTTAGCCAAAGGGCGCGAGAAGTCATTACTGCGCCGTCATCCCTGGGTCTTTTCCGGCGCGGTTGCCCGTATGGAAGGCAAAGCCAGCCTCGGTGAAACCATTGATATTGTTGACCATCAGGGGAAATGGTTAGCGCGAGGCGCTTACTCGCCAGCCTCCCAGATCCGCGCACGCGTCTGGACCTTCGATAAAGACGAAACCATCGACATTGACTTCTTCGTCCGCCGCCTGCAGCAGGCGCAGCAGTGGCGCGAGTGGCTGGCAAAGCGCGACGGGCTGGACAGCTATCGCCTGATTGCCGGTGAGTCCGACGGCCTGCCGGGCGTGACCATCGATCGCTTCGGCAACTTCCTGGTGCTGCAGCTCCTCAGCGCAGGGGCGGAATACCAGCGTGCCGCGCTGATTAGCGCCCTGCAAACCCTGTTCCCGGAATGCGCTATTTACGACCGCAGCGACGTGGCGGTGCGCAAAAAAGAGGGTATGGAGCTGACGCAGGGCCCGGTCACGGGTGAGCTGCCGCCTGCCCTGCTGCCAATTGAAGAGCACGGTATGAAGCTGCTGGTGGATATTCAGGGCGGGCACAAAACGGGTTACTACCTTGACCAGCGCGACAGCCGCCTGGCTACGCGTCAGTACGTTGCCGACAAACGCGTGCTGAACTGCTTCTCCTACACCGGCGGTTTTGCCGTTTCGGCGCTGATGGGCGGTTGTGCCCAGGTGGTCAGCGTGGATACCTCGCAGGAAGCGCTGGACGTGGCAAAACAGAACGTCGAGCTGAACAAACTGGACTTGAGCAAAGCCGAATTTATACGCGACGACGTCTTCAAGCTGCTGCGTAAATATCGCGATCAGGGCGAGAAGTTCGACGTCATCGTGATGGATCCGCCAAAGTTTGTGGAAAACAAAAGCCAGCTGATGGGCGCCTGCCGTGGGTATAAGGATATCAACATGCTGGCC
Source organism: Enterobacter sp. 725m/11 (assembly GCF_011683705.1). NCBI lineage: Bacteria > Pseudomonadati > Pseudomonadota > Gammaproteobacteria > Enterobacterales > Enterobacteriaceae > Enterobacter > Enterobacter sp. 725m/11. Next base: position 8,021 of record NZ_JAAQOK010000006.1, read on the forward strand.
ATCCAGCTGCTGAACCCGGGCGGGGTGCTGCTCACCTTCTCCTGCTCCGGGCTGATGACCACCGATTTATTCCAAAAAATCATCGCCGATGCCGCAATAGATGCTGGTCGTGATGTACAATTTATAGAGCAGTTCCGTCAGGCAGCCGATCACCCCGTGATTGCTACCTACCCGGAAGGACTGTATCTGAAAGGGTTTGCCTGTCGCGTCATGTAACTTGAAAAGAGAAATATTGCCCGCACTTAATGTGTAAGTCGTATTTCCCGGGAGGTGACTATGATTGCCAGCAAATTCGGTATCGGCCAGCAGGTCCGCCACACTTTGCTTGGGTATTTGGGTGTGGTCGTGGATATCGACCCGGAGTATTCCCTTGATGAACCGTCAGCGGACGAACTGGCGGTGAACGCAGAGCTTCGCGCTGCACCCTGGTACCATGTGGTGATGGAAGGTGACGACGGACAACCCGTACATACCTACCTTGCCGAAGCGCAGCTAAGTAGCGAGCTGCAGGAAGAGCATCCGGAACAACCCACGATGGATGAACTTGCTCAGACTATCCGCAAACAGTTACAGGCTCCGCGCCTGCGGAACTAAGCGTGTAAAAAAAGCCCGATGAACGGGCTTTTTTTTATTACTTCGCCAGCCCCAGACGGGGGATATCGATCGCCGGACAGCGATCCATAACCACCTTCAATCCCGCATCCCGCGCCAGCACGGCAGCCTGCTCGTTAATCACGCCCAGCTGCATCCACAATGTTTTCGCCCCGACGGCAATCGCGTCCTGTGCCACTTCCCACGCCGCCTCGGAATTACGGAAGACATCGACCATATCAATTTTTTCCGGCACGTCAGCGAGCGTGGCATAACCCTGCTGGCCCAGTAAGGTTTTCCCCGCCACTTTTGGTGAGACGGGGATGACGTGATAGCCCTGATCGAGAAGGTATTTCATCACCCGATAGCTGGGACGGTCGGGTTTATCGCTCGCGCCCACCAGCGCAATGGTACGCGTGGAGGTCAGAATCTCGGCAATATCGTTCTCTTTCATGGTTTTTCTCCTAGCTTTTTTAAAAGTGTACGCCAAAGCGCACATCTCAACCATCCATCCCATACAGATGTATGAGGGCAAAACGGCAAAATATGTCTATATGTTAGTAAACGTGATTATCGAAAGATTTAGATACATTAATGCGGCGACAGTATCTCTGACGGGAGCCTTCTATGAAAACCGGTTTTGCCACTGCTCTGATTGCGTTAGCGATGCCGGTTTGCGTTTTCGCCACCACGCTTCGGCTTTCTGGCGACATTGATCTTCTGGTTCTGGACGGGAAAAAGGTTTCCAGCTCGTTATTGCGCGGGGCTGACAGCATTGAGTTAGATAACGGGCCACATCAGCTGGTGTTCCGGGTCGAAAAAGCGATCGGCCTGACTAACCATGAGCAACGGATGTACATCTCTCCGCCGCTGATTGCCAGCTTTAATACCCGGCAAATCAGCCAGGTGAACATTACCCTGCCTCGCCTTGAAACGGAGAAGGAATCAGCGGCCTTCGACGCCTCGCCGCGCGTTGAGCTGCTGGACGGGAATGCAATGCCGATCCCGGTCAAGCTGGATATTCTGGCGTTGACCAGCGCCACAAAAAGCCCGGACTACGAGGCCGCAACGCAGGTCTATAACAAAGCCGGCAAACGCGCCTCCCTTCCGCAGTTTGCCACCATGATGGCGGACGACAGTACGCTGCTATCCGGCGTCTCGGAACTGGACGTCATTCCGCCGCAGTCCCAGACCCTGACGGAACAGCGCCTTAAATTCTGGTTCCAGCAGGCCGATCCCGACACGCGGGCCCGGTTTTTACAGTGGGCAAAGCAACAACCTTCATCTTAAGCCACATTTTTTACGCCTTTCTCTTGCAGTGTCAGACGGTTCCCGTCATCGTGTAGTCAGTTAACCTGATGGATATGATTATGGAACTGACAACACGCACGCTGCCTGAACGCAAACACATTGCGCTGGTGGCGCACGATCACTGTAAACAAATGCTGCTTAACTGGGTTCGCCGCCATCAGCCGCTGCTGGAAAAGCATGCCCTCTCGGCGACCGGCACTACCGGTAACCTGATCCAGCGCGAAACGGGTCTGGAGGTGAATGCGATGCTGAGCGGCCCGATGGGCGGCGATCAGCAGGTCGGGGCGCAGATTTCCGAAGGGAAAATTGATGTGCTGATCTTCTTCTGGGATCCGCTGAATGCGGTTCCGCACGATCCGGATGTCAAAGCGCTGCTGCGTCTGGCAACGGTGTGGAATATTCCGGTGGCGACGAACCTGTCAACGGCGGATTTTATCATTGAATCACCGCAGTTTAACTCGCCGGTTGAGATCCTTATTCCGGACTATCAGCGCTATCTTTCCGAGAGACTGAAGTAGCTTTTTTTGCCGGGTGGCGGCTACGTCTACCCGGCCTGGAAATCTTGCCTGACGCCGTTATGGCTTCCGCGCCACCGGCACGTTAATACTCTTCAATATATCGACAAACACGGATGGCTCCTCTTTATTGAACAGCAGCCACACGCGGTGACGCGCGCGGGTGATGGCCACGTACAGCAAACGCCGTTCTTCGGCATCCGGGAAGTCTTCCGGCACCGGCAGCAGGGCCTCTTCCATGACCGACTCGCGGGCCGGAGCCGGGAATCCGTCGCTGCCTTCCTTCAGCCCCACCACAATCACATAATCGGCCTGCTGCCCTTTGCTGGCGTGAATGGTCATAAATTCAAGCTGCAGTTTCGGCCAGCGGGTAGCGGCTTTTTCCAGCGCAGCAGGCTTAAGGTGATGATAACGCGCCAGCACCAGGATACGTTCATCGGGTTTCGCATAGCCGCTGAGCTTGTCCAGCAGCGGCTCCAGCTGGTCATCCGCCAGCAGGGTGACCGCTTTTTTATCCCCTGCCCGTAGGCTGTTTAGCGGCTTGGCCAGCTGATACGGATTCTGCTGTATAAAGCGGTTGGCGATTTCACCAATCCGTGAATTGAAGCGGTATGTCGTGTCCAGATCGCTGCGGTCGCCTTCGCCAAAATAGTGGTGGAAGGCGGTCGTCAGTGAAAGCTGCGCCCCGCTGAAGCGGTAGATGGCCTGCCAGTCGTCCCCCACTGCGAACAGCGAGGTATGTTTATTTTGCGCCCGCAGCGCCGAGAGCAGTGCCGCACGCTGGGGTGAGATATCCTGGAACTCATCCACCAGAATATGCTTCCACGGGCTGACAAAGCGCCCCTTCTCCAGAATGACGATCGCCTGATGGATAAGACCGGAGAAATCAACGGCATTTTCCTCTTTCAGCGCGGTTTTCCAGGCTTTCAATAGCGGAGCCATCAGCTTGACCCGTTTTGAAAACAGATCGCGGATCGCCTCCGGCGCGCTTTCAATCATCTCTGCCTGCGAGCCGCCGTGCATCCGCATCAGGCTGACCCAGCGGTCAAGACGCGAGCCGAGCCGACGCGCCAGTTTTTCATCCTGCCAGAAGCTGCCCTCCGGCACCTCCCAGTTGAGTTCCTCTTCCAGCCATTGACGCCACCCTTTCGCCTGCGCCTTTTTCTCACTGCACTGCTGACGCCACGTTTTAATAAACAACGCCTGTCGCGCCTGCGCGTCGTTTTCCAGTTTACTGATGGCAGGCACTTTTTTACTGCCCTGCTGAATGATATGCAGCGCGAGGGCATGGAAGGTTCTGGCGGTAATATCCCGGGTGTGCAGCCGTTCCTGGATGCGTTCGTCCATCTCCTGTGCCGCCTTACGGCCAAAAGCCAGAAGCAGGATCTGATCGGCAACGGCCTCCCCGGTGGTGAGAAGCCAGCCCGCACGCGCCACCAGCACCGACGTTTTACCGCTTCCGGCCCCCGCCAGCACCAGCAGCGACTGCTCGCCGTTCACCACCGCGCGCGCCTGAGCAGGGTTGAGCGGTGAAGACTCCACCGTACTGAAAAAGTCGGCGTATTGGGTGAGCATGGCGTCCGTCCAGGCCTGGTTATGCGCCAGCCGGCTTTTATCCATATCGTTCAGCCAGGCCTGGCACTGACGCCAGGCATCGCGACAATTGTCGAACTCATCAAGACGCGTCACGGAGAGCGGCAGCGCCGAAAGTGCCTGTCGAATCTTTTGCTGCAGACCGGCGGTCTGCTGGCGCGTCAGCCACGTTTGCTGCGCGTTGCTTTGCGCGATATCGTCCAGCACCTGCTGCAGCACCTGAGCGGCAATCACGCTCATGTCGTGGCTCCACTGCTGCCAGAGCGCGTTCAGGTGATGGTGGAAACGCTGGGTTTCCGCCCACTCGGTACCGTGAAGGCGCACGACTTTGTCGTCAGGCAGAACGAACTCGAGCTCGCCCCACACCAGCCCGCGCTTGCAGTGAATAGCCAGAAGCTGATTAAACGGAATAAGGTATTCGTGGCGTTCTCCGGAGACTTTAACCCCGGCGTTGAGCAGAACAACTCTGTCATAGGGGTGTTGCGCCAGGCGTTTGCCTAAAGAAGTTGCTTTCAGTTCCATGTCCCGCCAAATCCACGAAGAGATAATTTACCTGACAGTTTAACTGCCAGTTTTAAGGTGCTCCAGCCTAAAAAAACGTTACAATCATTGGGCGTTAATTTTATCGAAAGGAAGTGAGGGTTTATGCGTACCGTTCTGAATGTGTTGAATTTTGTGCTGGGCGGTTTTGCCACCACCCTTTCCTGGCTTTTTGCCACGCTGGTGAGCATCGTCCTGATTTTCACGCTTCCCCTGACCCGTTCCTGCTGGGAAATCACGAAACTCTCGTTCATCCCCTACGGTAACGAAGCTATCCACGTTAACGAGCTGAACCCGGAGAGCAAGAGCGCCCTGATGAATACGGGGGGAACGTTGCTGAACATTCTGTGGTTGATTTTCTTCGGCTGGTGGCTGTGCATCATGCATATTTTTGCCGGTATTGCGCAGTGCATCTCAATAATTGGTATTCCGGTCGGGCTCGCGAACTTTAAGATCGCCGCCATCGCCCTTTGGCCCGTCGGGCGCAGGGTGGTTCCGGTCGAAGTGGCCCAGGCGGCGCGTGAAGCGAACGCACGTCGTCGTTTTCAGTAAATAAGGACTGGCCGCGTTTATGCTAAGTCCACTGCTTCGCCGTTATACCTGGAACAGCGCCTGGCTCTACAACGTCAGGATATTTATCGCGCTTTGCGGCACGGCTGCCCTGCCGTGGTGGCTGAATGATGTCAAGCTCACCATCCCCCTCACGCTGGGGGTGGTGGCCGGAGCGCTGGCGGATCTGGACGATCGCCTGGCCGGGCGTTTGCGGAATCTGGTCATTACGCTCGTCTGTTTTTTTATCGCCTCCGCGTCCGTTGAGTTACTTTTCCCCTGGCCGTGGCTGTTTGCCCTTGGCCTTACACTCTCCACCAGCGGGTTTATTTTGCTGGGCGGTCTGGGGCAGCGCTATGCCACTATCGCCTTTGGGGCCCTGCTGATCGCTATCTACACCATGCTGGGCGTTTCCCTGTACGACCAGTGGTATCAGCAGCCTGTGCTGCTGCTGTTGGGCGCCATCTGGTATAACCTGCTGACGTTAACCGGCCACCTAATCTTCCCGGTTCGTCCTCTGCAGGATAACCTTGCCCGCAGCTATGAGCAGCTAGCCCATTATCTGGAACTGAAATCCCGGCTGTTCGACCCGGATATCGAGGAAGAAAGCCAGGCGCCGCTTTACGATCTGGCGCTGGCAAACGGCCAGCTGGTCGCCACCCTTAACCAGACGAAAGCCTCGCTGCTTACCCGTCTGCGCGGGGATCGCGGCCAGCGCGGCACGCGCAGAACCTTGCACTACTATTTTGCCGCTCAGGACATTCATGAGCGCGCCAGCTCCTCACACGTTCAGTATGCCGCCCTGCGCGAGAAGTTCCGCTACAGCGACGTCATGTTCCGCTTTCAGCGCCTGCTGTCCATGCAGTCACAGGCATGCCAGCAGCTCGCGCGCTCCATTCTTTTGCGCACGCCCTATCAGCACGACTCCCGCTTCGAACGCGTGTTTAGCCATCTTGATGCGGCGCTCGACCGCGTGCAGGCCAGCGGAACGTCACCGGAACAGATCAAAGCGCTGGGTTTTCTGCTCAACAACCTGCGGGCGATTGATGCTCAGTTGGCGACGATTGAGTCCGAGCAGGCGATGGCACTGCCGGGCAGCGAGGTGGATAACCAGCTTGCAGATGACAGCGTGCACAGCGTGAGCGATATGTGGCTAAGGCTGAGCCGCAACTTCACGCCGGAGTCGGCGCTGTTTCGTCACGCGGTGCGAATGTCCCTGGTCTTATGCGTGGGGTATGCTTTTATCCAGATAACCGGTTTGCACCACGGCTACTGGATCCTGCTGACCAGCCTGTTTGTCTGTCAGCCGAACTATAACGCCACCCGACACCGCCTGGCATTGCGTATTATCGGCACCCTGGTCGGCGTCGCGATCGGCCTTCCGGTGCTTTATTTCGTGCCGTCCATTGAAGGACAGCTGATCCTGATCGTGATCACCGGCGTGCTGTTCTTCGCGTTTCGCAACGTGCAGTACGCCCATGCCACAATGTTCATCACGCTGCTGGTTCTGCTCTGCTTTAACCTGCTGGGTGAAGGGTTCGAGGTCGCCCTGCCCCGCGTACTCGATACCCTGATTGGCTGCGCTATCGCCTGGGCCGCCGTCAGCTTTATCTGGCCGGACTGGCGTTTCCGTAATCTACCGCGCGTGTTAGACAGGGCTATGAACGCCAACTGCCGATACCTGGATGCCATCCTTGAGCAGTATCATCAGGGCCGCGATAACCGCCTGGCTTACCGGATAGCGCGCCGCGATGCGCACAACAGCGATGCGGAACTGGCCTCGGTGGTCTCTAACATGTCAACGGAGCCTCGCGCCACGGCCGAGATTCGTGAGACGGCTTTCCGGCTGCTCTGCCTGAACCATACCTTCACCAGCTATATTTCCACGCTGGGCGCCCACCGCGAAAAACTCACCAACCCGGGCATCCTCAACCTGCTGGATGACGCGGTCTGTTATGTCGATGATGCACTGCATCACCGGCCAGCCGATGAACCGCGCGTGAGACAGGCGCTGGATGAACTTACCCAACGTATTGCGCATCTTGAGCCTGGAAACGACAGCAAAGCGCCTCTGGTGTTACAGCAGATTGGCCTGCTCATCGCCCTGCTGCCAGAAATTTGCCGGCTGCAACAGCAAATCGCTATCTGGAGGAGTGATTCTCCTGTGGCTCAGGCAGCGCATTAAACCACTCCGTCAACTCCCGGCGAATGCCGGCCGGGAGTGCCGCCTCATGCAGCCCCTCGATCGCCCCTTCCAGCGCGAATAGCACTTTGATACTCAGCGCTTTATTTTTCGCCCGCATCTTCAGCCAGCTCTCCCTTGCGCCAAGCGCCCGCAGCGTTTCTTCGTTGGTGATGCCCGCTTCAAAGAGCAACACTTCCAGCTGAAAGGTCAGGTTTGGCAGATCCTTAAGTCGATTGCGCTGATGCCGCTGGTAACGCTCTTTTCTTGCCGCATTAAGTGCGAAAGTGGAGAGCTGAAGCAGACGCTCCCTGTCCTGCCATAGCCCGTCATCCACCCGGTAATAGTTGAGAAGCACCGGACGGCCCCGCTTCATCAGGGTCAAAAAAGACGCGGCATTTTTCACACAGTATTTCGCACTTTCTTCACAGGCACGGAGGTAGAGCTCACCTTCTGACACCATGGCAAAAACCGCATCATCCACTGCCAGGGTATAGCCGCCGAACAGCGCGCGATGATGAATTTCACCCAGTGGTGACAGGTATTCCTGGGATTTATAAATCCGTTCATAAGATATCTTTTTCATGATATTTCCCTTCAAAATCATAAAGTAACAACGAAATTTCTTACTAGCGGATCCGTTAGCAGGAAAATAGGCAACTTAGCGTCGTTGAGCAAGATGATTTTTCGAAGGGCATCAACATTGAATGAATTTTGCGAGTCGCTTTCCGAAAATGAGGTTGATCTTTATGCATACAGGGGTTACTGTATATCCATACAGTAACTACAGGGCTGGAATGAATATGTACACTTCAGGCTATGCAAATCGCTCAACTTCTCTCTCCTCTACCGCGGGCACTGTCGCGCAGAACACCGTTGGGGGTGCTTCGACGGGGCTTATTAGTGAAGTGGTTTACCGTGAAGACCAGCCTCTGTTGACCCAACTCCTGCTGCTTCCGTTATTACAGCAGCTTGGTCAGCAATCACGCTGGCAGCTCTGGCTGACGCCGCAGCAAAAACTGAGCCGCCAATGGGTGCAGTCTGCGGGCCTGCCGCTGGCAAAGGTTATGCAGATCAACCAGCTTTCTCCCTGCGATACCGTCGAATCGATGATTCGCGCGTTACGCACCGGAAATTACAGCGTGGTGATCGGGTGGTTACCGGAAGAATTGACGGAAGAGGAACATTTTCGTCTGACCGAAGCGGCTGAAGAAGGGAATGCGATCGGGTTTATCATGCGCCCGGTTCGTCCAGATTCTTATCGCAGAGGACAACTTTCTGGGCTAAAAATTCACTCAAATTTGTATCATTGAATGAAATTAAGATTTTTCCTGGAATTTTTTTTGACCGCAGGATGCGGTTTTAGTTCCCGGCCTCAAAATTGCGGCAAGGCTTGTCTGGTGCGGTTCTCCTTAATTTTATTGCACAAAATTCGTTCTAAAAATGTTAAATAATAGGTATACGGAACTTTTTTTTTCATATGCCTGACAGACTTCACACTTGTAAGTTTTCAGCTACGTTGTAGACTTTACATCGCCAGGGGTGCTCGGCCTAAGCCGAAGATATCGGTAGATTTATATTTGACCACGCCCCCCGGTGAAGGATTTAACCGTGATTCTCTCTTGAGACCTTCATGGCGAATTTTGGATGATAACGAGGCGCAAAAAATGAAAAAGACAGCTATCGCGATTGCAGTGGCACTGGCTGGCTTCGCTACCGTAGCGCAGGCCGCTCCGAAAGATAATACCTGGTATGCAGGTGGTAAACTGGGCTGGTCTCAGTTCCATGACACTGGCTGGTACAACAGCAGCCTGAACAACGATGGTCCTACTCACGAGAGCCAGCTTGGTGCAGGTGCGTTCGGTGGCTATCAGGTTAACCCGTATGTTGGCTTTGAAATGGGTTACGACTGGTTAGGTCGTATGCCATACAAAGGCGACACCATCAATGGCGCTTTCAAAGCTCAGGGCGTTCAGCTGACCGCTAAACTGGGTTACCCAGTAACTGACGATCTGGACGTGTACACCCGTCTGGGCGGCATGGTATGGCGTGCAGACTCCAGCAACAACATCGCTGGCGACGACCATGACACTGGCGTTTCCCCAGTATTCGCTGGTGGCGTTGAGTGGGCTATGACCCGTGACATCGCTACCCGTCTGGAATACCAGTGGGTTAACAACATCGGTGACGGTGCTACCGTTGGCGTTCGTCCAGACAACGGCATGCTGAGCGTAGGTGTTTCCTACCGTTTCGGCCAGCAGGAAGATGCAGCACCAGTTGTTGCTCCAGCGCCGGCTCCAGCTCCAGAAGTACAGACCAAGCACTTCACTCTGAAGTCTGACGTTCTGTTCAACTTCAACAAAGCGACCCTGAAACCAGAAGGTCAGCAGGCACTGGATCAGCTGTACACCCAGCTGAGCAACCTGGATCCTAAAGACGGTTCTGTAGTGGTTCTGGGCTTCACCGACCGCATCGGTTCTGACGCTTACAACCAGAAACTGTCTGAGAAACGTGCTCAGTCTGTTGTTGATTACCTGATCTCTAAAGGTATCCCAGCTAACAAGATCTCCCCACGTGGTATGGGCGAATCTAACCCAGTTACTGGCAACACCTGTGACAACGTTAAAGCTCGCGCTGCACTGATCGACTGCCTGGCACCAGATCGTCGCGTAGAGATCGAAGTTAAAGGCGTTAAAGACGTTGTAACTCAGCCAGCGGCATAAGTTATCGTCTTATAAAAAAACCCCGCCATGCGGGGTTTTTTATTGTCTGAAGAAAACTAAAATCTATTTTTTGCCCAACAACGCCTGAAGGTCGTTTTTCAGCGACGACATCTGGTTGGCGTACTTCTCTTTATGTTCGGCATCCTCAATCAGCTGCACGATGGTTTCCGACAGGGTCTTACCACGCCGTTGTGCCAGCCCGGCCAGACGCTGCCAGACCACGAACTCCAGGTCGATGGATTTTTTCCGGGTATGCTGATGCTCAGCATTAAAATGCCGTTTACGTCGCGCGCGGATAGTTTGCTTCATCCGGTTTAACAACGCAGGATTAATGTGCTTCTCAATCCAGCCATTGACCTGTACCGGTTCATTTTCGAGGGTCAGCAAAATATCCACGGCTTCTTGCGCAGCGCTGGCTTCGATGTAGCAGGTGATCAGCTCCCCTTCACGGTGCTTTTTGACCAGGTACTTCCATTTCCAGCCGCTTTCGAGATTTTCCAGTTGTTGATATTTCATTGCGATCTCAGTGTTACCACGTAACTCTGTTCAGAATATCAGTTTTTTAGCAATCTGCTGAAAAGAAATCATATCCTGTGAGTGACTGCAGCCAATCCGCCTGCTGAAACACCAATCCTGCTTGGGTAGAGCCCCCCGCTTACGGTATACTCCACGCTTTTACATCTGACTAAAAAACATCAACTTTGACCATTACGAAACTAGCATGGCGTGACCTTGTTCCGGATGCCGAGAGCTATCAGGAACTGTTTGCACAGCCCGATCTCGCAAAAGAACACGAATTCATCCTTAGCGATACGCAACCACGCTTACATTATGCGCTGGAGCAGACGTTAAGCCCGTGGGCGACATCGCCCTTCATGCTGCTGAAAGCCCCGGAAGAAGCGGAATATCTGACGCTGCTTAGTGATGCCACGCGCCAGCTGCGGCCGGACACCACCGCGGTATTTGGCGGCCAGTATCGTATCGCGGGGCATAATATTACCTTCGGACCGGCGGACCAGGCCGACGGTCGTTTTGCTGCTAACGGCGAGGTAATTACCGCTAATTGGGTCGAGGCTGAACAGCTATTTGGCTGTCTGCGCCAGTTTAACGGCGAGCTTTCCCTGCAGCCGGGGCTGGTGCATCGTGCAAACGGCGGCGTGCTCATCATCTCTCTGCGCACTTTGCTCTCGCAGCCGCTGCTGTGGATGCGTCTGAAAACCATTGTGACCCAACAGCGCTTTGACTGGGTCGGTTACGACGAGTCTCGTCCTCTTCCTGTCTCCGTGCCGTCAATGCCGCTGTCGCTGACCGTCGTGCTGATGGGTGACCGCGAATCGCTGGCGGACTTCCAGGAGATGGAGCCGGAACTGGCCGAACAGGCAGTTTACAGCGAATACGAAGACAACATTCAGATTGCCGATGCGGACGACATGGCGCAGTGGTGTCAGTGGGTGATGGCCGTGGCGGAACGTTTTGCATTGCCAGCGCCTGCCGCCGATGCGTGGCCGGGTTTAATCCGCGAAGCCGTTCGCTATACCGGTGACCAGGAAACCTTGCCGCTCTGCCCGCTCTGGATCGGCAAGCAGCTGCGTGAAGTCGGTACGATCAGCGGTAACGGTGCGTTTACTGGCGAACAGCTCACGCAGATGCTGGCGCAGCGAGAGTGGCGCGAAGGCTATCTTGCTGACCGCATGCAGGATGAAATTCTGCTGGAACAAATTCTGGTCGAGACAGAAGGCGAACGCGTTGGGCAGATCAACGCCCTCTCGGTGATCGAGTTTCCTGGCCATCCGCGCGCGTTCGGTGAACCCTCGCGAATCAGCTGCGTTGTGCATATTGGCGACGGCGAGTTTACCGATATTGAACGCAAGGCCGAACTGGGCGGCAACATTCACGCCAAAGGCATGATGATCATGCAGGCATTTTTGATGTCTGAGCTGCAGCTTGAGCAGCAAATCCCCTTCTCCGCCTCGCTGACGTTTGAGCAGTCCTACAGCGAAGTGGATGGCGATAGTGCCTCAATGGCGGAGCTGTGCGCCTTAATCAGCGCCCTGGCGGACGTGCCGATCAACCAGAACATTGCTATTACCGGTTCGGTCGATCAATTTGGTCGTGCTCAGCCCGTTGGCGGTCTGAACGAAAAAATTGAAGGCTTCTTCTCTGTCTGTCAGCAGCGCGGTTTAAACGGCAAACAGGGCGTGATTATTCCGGCGCCTAACGTACGCCATCTCAGCCTGTGCCAGGATATTCTGGACGCGGTTGAACAGGATCAATTCGCCATCTGGGCCATCGAAGGGATTGAGGATGCACTACCCTTACTGACAAACCTGGTTTGGGATGGCGAAGGTCAGACAACTTTGATGCAGACTATCCAGGAGCGCATTGCTCAGGCGACGCAGCAGGATGCTCGCCATCGTTATCCATGGCCGTTACGCTGGCTGGGCTGGTTCAGTTCGAACTGATCGGACTTGTTCAGCGTACACGTGTTAGCTATCCTGCGTCCTTCACTAAAATAAGGCTTACTGAGAACATGGTAGATAAACGCGAATCCTATACAAAAGAAGATCTTCTTGCCTCTGGTCGCGGAGAACTGTTTGGCGCGAAAGGCCCACAGTTACCGGCCCCGAACATGCTGATGATGGACCGTGTCGTGAAAATGACCGAAACCGGCGGCAACTTCGATAAGGGTTACGTAGAAGCAGAACTCGATATCAACCCGGACCTGTGGTTCTTCGGTTGCCACTTTATTGGCGATCCGGTAATGCCTGGCTGCCTGGGCCTGGATGCCATGTGGCAGCTGGTTGGCTTCTATCTGGGCTGGCTGGGTGGTGAAGGTAAAGGCCGCGCGCTGGGCGTGGGCGAAGTGAAATTCACTGGCCAGGTTCTGCCTACGGCGAAGAAAGTCACCTATCGTATTCACTTCAAGCGCATCGTTAACCGTCGCCTGATTATGGGCCTGGCGGATGGCGAAGTGCTGGTAGACGGTCGTCTGATCTATACCGCGAACGATCTGAAAGTGGGTCTGTTCCAGGACACTTCCGCGTTCTGATATCGCTTTAAGCGACTCCGGAAAGGCGAAACCTCCGCAGTGCGGAGGTTTCTTTTTTTAAAGAGACGTTATCAGGCTATAAGTGCCCTGTCGCCGATGGCTTCTCGCCAGCCTCCAAGCCATTGTGACCTTTGATTTATCGTCTGATAAGGACACATTTCTTTCGAACGTCCAGCGATGCCGGCCTGATAACCACGTTGATGAGCCCGTTCCAGGCGATCTCGTTTCTGTCTCTTCATGCCTCGTTTCCCTCATTCTTTTGTCTGGTGGAAAGAAAACAGTGTCCGCGCCAGATGCGCAGGCACAGATAACGAATACCCCGAATTAGTCCCAGCGTCAATGTTCAAAATTCATACGGGTGTCATATTTGTGAGCTAGCCAGAAGATCATTTGTACAAAAAATGTGACCCGGCACAAGTAACAACCTGACGCAAAAACGAAAAAAAAACCGCAATCAGCACCAGGCCGATTGCGGTTTTTGACGATGAATTTTACTTATGGCAGTCGGGAAATTTCCCTGGCGATACTGGCTGACTCCTGCGCCCAACCCTGAGCCAGCACTTTCACCATTTCATCATAGCCATCCTTCTGCTGCTTCAGCTCCAGATGGAAAGGACGCTTAATCAGCTGTCCCTGATGATTCAACAGCCACTCGCCGCTGATGACAACGGCACCGTCATAACGGCCGTGGAAGCCCGTTACCGTGACGTTCAGCGTGTCCTGATCGCTTCCCAAAGGCTGGGAGGCAACAACCCAGCCCGGAAGCTGGCTGCCCAGATTCGCCACCAACGTATTGCGTAACTGCTGGTCCAGCGGGCTGGCCCACAGGTTGTTGTTGGCGATAACGTACTGTACATCGCTGGTCTGATAGACCACCCCGTTGCCGGCCAGGTAATCCGGAACGGCGACCTGCTCAACCCACAGCAGACGGTTACCCTGTGAGGCGGAACTTTGCGTAACCGCCTGCGTCACCAGAGGCAGCTGGTAGTAGCTTTTCGTTTCGCTCCCGGAGCTACAGGCCGTGAGTACCATCGCTCCTGCAATCGCTAGCCATTTTTTCATTGTTTCGCCCTCTTCGGCTCAGGATCCTTTTTATCTTTCGCTTCGAACACCAGCGCGTTGCTCTTCTCGTTGAGCGTTTTCAGAACCGGCTGCAGTTCACGCAAGACCTGATCGAGACGCTGCATATCTGCCACCATCTTGTTGTAAGCCGCCGAGCCAGGCTGGAAGCCCTGCATACTGCGGTTCAGCTCGCGCAGCGTTTTCTGCATATCCTGCGGCAGCTGTTGCATACTCTGGTTTGCAGTAATCTTGTTGATGTTATCCAGCGTGGTCTGCAGGCGCTGCATTGTCGCCTGGCTTTGATGTAACGAACCTGTCGCCGCCTCAATCATTGGGTTCAGAGGCAGATTGTTAATTTTATCCAGCGTTTCCATGAGACGCTGCTGGATCTGGGCCAGACCGCTGCTTACCGTTGGGATGATCTTGTAACCACCAAATTCACGCATACCGGTAATCGGCGGCGCTTTTGGATAGAAGTCCATATCGACATACAGTGCGCCGGTCACCAGGTTACCGGTTTTCAGCGAGCCGCGCAGACCGCGATTCATCAGGTCGGTGATGTGCTCGCCGATATCCTGATTCTCACCAATCTGGTTGATCAGGCGCTCAGGCTCAATGCGGATCAGCACCGGAATACGGTAATCATCATCAAGCATCTGCTTAAGGCCTGGAACAAAGTAAGGCACTTGTCCCACCGTCCCCAGACGAATACCGCGGAACTCAACGGGCGCCCCAGGCTGCAGGCCGCGAACAGAATCCTTAAAGAACATCAGGTAGTCGATGTGATCGGTATAGAGTGCATCCTGAATGCTTTTTTGATCGTCGAACAGGCGGAAAGCGGTGTTCTCCGCAACCGGCTGCCCCAGGTCCAGACCTTCGGGTACGTCAAAACTCACGCCGCCGCCAAACAGTGTTGTCAGCGAGCCCATTTCTACTCGCATGCCCGCCGAGGTCAGATCCACCGCGATGCCGCTGTCTTTCCAGAAACGGACGTTGCTGGTAACCAGACGATCGTTAGGCGCATTGATGAACAACTGATAGCTGATGGATCTTTTCTGAGGATCGAAGGTGCTCTTCTCCACCGAACCCACGCGATAGCCGCGGAAAAGTACCGGGTCGCCCGCCGTGAGCTGGCCCGCTTTTTTACTGTCGAGGATCACGCGGATACCTTTTGCATCAGGCGGTGCTAACGGCGGTGAATCCAGAAGCTGGTACTGCGCCGGCTGGCTGCCTTTTGCACCCGGCTGCAGTTCGATGTAGGCACCTGAGAGCAGCGTTCCTAAGCCGCTGATCCCTTCACGTCCCACCTGCGGTTTAACCACCCAGAAAACAGAATCGCCGTGCAGGAGTTTTTCCATGCCGGCATTAAGACGCGCCTTAATCTCCACATGGGTTAAATCGTCGGTCAGGGTTGCGCTTTCCACCACGCCCACATCCACGCTGCGGCTTTTGATGGTCGTTTTACCGCCCTCAATTCCTTCGGCATTGGTGGTAATCAGCGTCACTTCCGGTCCCTGATGGCTGTAGTGATAAAACAGGATCCATGCACCGATCAGCGCGGTCACGATGGGGAAAATCCACACCGGCGACCAGTTTTTGACCTTCTGCACTTTCGCCTCTCCACTCTTATTTTCCATGCTCTTACTCTTCCTCATGGCTTGATTCAGGCTCACGATCCCACGATAAACGAGGGTCGAAGGTCATGGCCGCAAACATGGTCATAATCACCACCAGTGCAAACATTAAAGCCCCCATCGCGGGATAAATACTCATCAAACCGCCCATCCGCACCAGCGCAGAGAGAACGGCAATCACAAACACGTCGATCATTGACCAACGACCGACAAATTCGACCACTTCGTAAATCAGATGCATGCGTTCGCTGTCGCGTTTTCCGTGGCCTTTTGCATCCCAACAGAGCCAGGCAATGGCGATCATTTTTAAAGTGGGCACCATGATACTGGCGATGAAAATCACGCCGGCGACAGGATAGGATCCTTCGCTCCACAGCAGTATGACCCCGGCGAGGATCGTCGAGGGCATTTTATCGCCGAGCAAATCGGTGATCATAATCGGCAGAATATTAGCGGGCAGATACAGCATGACGGACGTGACCAGCAGTGCCATCGTCCACTGCAGGCTATTTTTACGGCGAACATGGCCCTTCGTTTCGCAGCGCGGACAAACCTCAAGATCGGCGGGCAGCACGGCGGTACAGCACGGACAAGAACGCAGCCCCTGGCGGATACCCGGCACGCCGACCTTCACCGTCTGCGCGAGCGTCGGTGCCGGGGCGATATCGTCCCAGGCCCAGCGCCTGTCCACGCACTGGAAAGCACGCAGCTGCAGGACACAGTACAGACACCAGGGAATAAAGCTGCTGCCTATCCCCACGTCGCCGTACGCCATCAGCTTCACGAAACTGACCAGTATCCCTGCGAGAAAGATCTCGGCCATCCCCCAGCTTTTGAGCTGAAAAAGGATGCGCGCGAGCCGGATTTTCAGCGGTGACGGCATCCTGACGCGGTTAACCAGCAGCAGGATGATGACCAGGCAAAACGCCGGGACTATCTGGACGAATAGCAGAAAAAAGGTGCCGAGGCTGGCGTAATCTTCCGAGAACATCACGCCCGGGATTTCAAGCAGATCCACCTGGCTTGTCATCCCGCCCACCTTCATATAGACAAAGGGGAAGAGATTGGAGAGCAGCAGCATGAACAGTGCTGCCAGCGCGTAAGCGGTGGGACGCTGCCGCGGCGCGTCCCACTCGGTTGTCAACGTCGCGCCACAGCGTGGACACTGGGCTTTATGTCCGTGACCAAGCTCTGGCAACGCCACGAGCATATCGCATTGCGAGCATAATATATGCCTGTCGGCATGGTGCTGGTCACACATATTTAATCCCTGTTATGCGCCGTTTTTCAGAGACTCAAGGTACTCCCAGCGCTCAAATGCTTCTTCCAGGGCTTTTTCAGCCGCGGACATTTCAGCCAGTACTTTCTGAGTATAGTCATGCGATTGGGTAAAGAAGGACGCATCAGCAACCTGCGCTTGCAGCTCCTCAAGCGCGGCCTCCAGCTCTTCAAGACGCTGAGGTAGCCCCTCCAGTTCGCGCTGCAGGTTATAGCTTAGTTTAGCCGAGGTTTTCTTGACAGTTTCTGCTTTTGTTACAGCAGGTTCAGAACTTGTTCTGGACTTCGACTGTTTCTGCGCCAGAGACTGCGACTGCTGCCCTTTTGCGTCGTGATAACCGCCCACGTACTGGCCAATTCGCCCTTCACCTTCGAAGATCCAGCACTCGGTCACGGTGTTATCCACGAACTGACGATCGTGGCTAACCAGCATCACGGTTCCCTGATACCCATCGATCAGCTCTTCGAGTAATTCCAGCGTTTCGACATCCAAATCGTTCGTCGGTTCATCGAGGATCAACAGATTACTTGGCTTCAGGAACAGACGGGCCAGCAGAAGACGGTTACGCTCCCCGCCGGACAGCGCGCGCACCGGTGTCATGGCGCGTTTCGGGTGGAACAGGAAGTCCTGCAGGTAGCCCAGAACGTGACGCGGCTTGCCGTTTACCATCACTTCCTGTTTACCTTCGGCGAGGTTGTCCATCACCGTGCGGTCCGGATCCAGCTCCGCGCGGTGCTGGTCGAAGTAGGCCACTTCCAGCTTGGTGCCACAGTGAATGCGGCCGCTGTCGGCCTGCAGCTGGCCCAGCATCAGCTTCAGCAGCGTGGTTTTGCCGCAGCCGTTCGGGCCGATGAGCGCAATTTTGTCCCCGCGCTGAACCTGCGCAGAGAAATCTTTCACCAGCACCTTGCCGTCAACCTGGTAGTTAACGTTTTCCATTTCGAAGACAATCTTGCCGGAGCGGGACGCCTCTTCCACCTGCATTTTGGCGCTGCCCATGACTTCGCGGCGCTCGCTGCGCTCGCGACGCATCGCCTTCAGGGCACGCACGCGGCCTTCGTTACGGGTACGGCGGGCTTTGATGCCCTGGCGGATCCAGACTTCCTCCTGCGCCAGCTTGCGGTCGAACTCGGCGTTCTGCAGCTCTTCCACGCGCAGGTTTTCTTCTTTCTCCAGCAGATAGGTGTCGTAATCGCCGGGATAGGTGACCAGCTTGCCGCGGTCGAGGTCGACAATGCGCGTCGCCATATTGCGAATAAACGAACGGTCGTGCGAGATGAAGATGATGGTGCCGCTGAAGGTTTTCAGGAAACCTTCCAGCCAGTCAATCGCTTCGATGTCCAGGTGGTTGGTTGGTTCGTCCAGCAGCAGTACCTTAGGGCCGCTGACCAGCGCGCGCCCCAGCGCCGCTTTACGCAGCCAGCCGCCGGAGAGCGCCGACAGCTCCATGTCGGGTTCCAGCCCGAGCTGCGCCAGCACCTCGTTAATGCGGTTTTCCAGCTGCCACAAACCGTGGTGATCGAGCATCTCCTGCACTTTCGCCAGTTCGTTGAGATTCTTGTCGCTCGGGTCGGTCATCACCAGATGCGAAATCTCGTGATAGCGCTTCAGGTACTCCGCCTGCTCGGAGATGCCTTCCGCCACGAAATCGTACACGCTGCCGGTCACATGACGCGGCGGATCCTGCTGGAGGCGGGAGACGATCAGATCCTGCTCGTATACGATGCGGCCGTCATCCAGCCCCTGCTCGCGGTTGAGGATTTTCATCAGCGTGGATTTACCCGCGCCGTTACGGCCCACCAGACAGACGCGCTCGTTATCTTCGATATGCAGCTCTGCATTATCGAGAAGCGGTGAGTCGCTGAAAGAGAGCCACGCGCCGTGCATACTAATTAATGACATTTATTTTTCCTTTCAGACCGCGGTAATCAACCAGCAGTTATGAATTTGACGGTTACGGGCGAAGTCCTGGGACAGCGTTTTTTGACTGATTTCTTGTGCTTTCAGTCCCAGGGCTGCCAGGCCGTCATGATCCATACGGAAGCCGCGTTTGTTGTTCGAGAACATAATGGTGCCGCCTTTACGCAGCAGGCGCTTCAGGTCGGTCATCAGGCGCAGGTGATCGCGTTGAACGTCAAAGCTATCCTCCATGCGCTTGGAGTTAGAGAAGGTCGGCGGATCGATAAAGATCAGGTCGAACTGCTCGTCGGTATCGCGCAGCCAGCCCAGCACGTCGGCCTGCATCAGGCGATGCTGACGTCCGGTTAAGCCGTTCAGACGCAGGTTACGCTCGGCCCACTCGAGATAAGTGCGGGACATATCCACCGTGGTAGTGCTGCGCGCGCCGCCGAGACCGGCATGCACGCTGGCGCTGCCGGTGTAGGAGAACAGGTTGAGGAAATCTTTGCCCTTGCTCATCTGGCCGAGCATGCGGCGGGCAATGCGGTGGTCGAGGAACAGGCCGGTATCAAGATAGTCGGTCAGGTTCACCCACAGGCGAGCGTTATATTCGCCCACTTCGATAAAGTCGCCCTTTTCGCCCATCTTCTGGTACTGGTTTTTACCCTTCTGACGCTCGCGGGTTTTCAGCACCAGCTTGTTGGGCGCAATCCCCAGCACGGCAATGGTGGCCGCAATGACGTCCAGCATGCGCTGGCGCGCTTTTTGCGCATCGATGGTTTTCGGCGGAGCATATTCCTGAATCACCACCCAGTCCGCATAGCGGTCAACCGCCACGTTGTACTCCGGCAGGTCGGCGTCGTACAGGCGATAGCACTCGATCCCTTCCTGCTTCGCCCATTTTTCAAATTTCTTCAGGTTTTTGCGCAGGCGGTTGGCGTAATCCTCTGCCACGCCGGTTGGCTTGCTGTCCGCCGCTTTCTCTGCCAGATGGTAGTTTTTCTGCACGCAGTCCAGCGGGCCGTTTTTCGCCTTAAACTGGCGGTCGGCACGCAGCTGCAGGCAGCTCAGCAGCTCCGGCGAGGCGCTGAACAGAGACAGATTCCAGCCGCCGAAGTAGTCCTTCATATTGCGGCCCAGCAGGCTGTGCAGGGCAATCAGCGCCGGTTCGCTGTCGAGACGCTCGCCGTATGGCGGGTTGCTGATTACGGTCCCGTACGGGCCTTTCGGCAGCGGGTTGGTCAGGTTCGCCACGTCTTTCACCTCGAAGGTGACCAGCTCGCCGATACCGGCGCGACGGGCGTTGCTGCGCGCGCGTTCTATTACGCGCGGGTCGCTATCCGAACCGTAGAAGTGAGAGGTATACTCCGCCAGCCCCTTACGCGCGCGGGTCTGCGCGTCGTCTTTAACCTCTTTCCAGAGCGCTTCGTCGTGCTGCGCCCAGCCTTTGAAGCCCCAGTGGCCGCGGTGCAGCCCTGGCGCACGGTCGGTTGCCAGCATTGCGGCCTCAATCAGCAGCGTACCGGAGCCACACATTGGGTCAAGCAGCGGCGTGCCCGGCTGCCAGCCGGAGCGCATCACGATGGCGGCGGCCAGGGTTTCTTTGATTGGTGCCATACCGGTGCGATTGCGGTAGCCGCGCAGGTGCAGACCCGCGCCGCTCAGATCGAGGGAGATGCTCGCCGTGTCGCCGTTCAGCCAGACGTTGATACGCAGGTCCGGGTTTTCGCGATCGACGTTCGGACGTTCCTTATTTTTACGCGTGAAGCAGTCCACAATGGCGTCTTTTACGCGCAGGGCGCCGTACTGGCTGTTGCGGATCTCGTCGTTCACGCCGTTGAAATGCACCGCGAAGGTGGCGTTAGGCGTGAAGATCTCTGTCCAGTCGATCATCTGTACGCCGGTGTAGAGATCCAGGTCGCTATAGACCTTGCATTCCTTCATCGGCAGCATGATGCGCGACGCCAGGCGGCTCCACATCAGGCTCTGGTAAATAAGCCGCGTGTCGCCCTCAAAATGGACACCACCCTGAACCACCTGGCACTCTTGCGCGCCCAGGGCTTCCAGTTCAGTTTTTAACAGCTCTTCCAGCCCACGGGCCGTACTGGCAAACAGAGAATTCATATCGTCACTTTTACTCTTAGAAAATTGTCGCGCATTATAGCTAATATGGCGTGTATGTCATAAAGTTGAAGGCTTATTTTCATTCGAGGGAGTGTGCAGTGGCGACGTTATCCAGGCTTTTTATTCATCCGGTGAAATCCATGCGCGGCATCGGCGTCACTCACGCGCTGGCAGACATGAGCGGGTTCGCCTTCGATCGTATTTTTATGGTCACCGAGCCTGACGGTACGTTTATCACCGCACGCCAGTTCCCTCAGATGGTTCGTTTTACCCCTTCCCCACTTCATGACGGTTTGCATCTGACCGCGCCGGACGGTTCCAGCGCGGTGATTCGCTTTGCGGATTTTGCGGCTGTCGACGCGCCAACGGAAGTATGGGGCAACCATTTCACCGCGCGCATCGCCCCGGATGAAATTAACCGCTGGCTGAGCGGCTTCTTCTCCCGCGACGTGCAGCTGCGGTGGGTTGGGCCGGAACTGACGCGTCGCGTAAAGCGCCACGATGCCGTTCCCCTCTCCTTCGCGGATGGCTTCCCGTTCCTGCTCACCAACGAAGCGTCTCTGCGTGATTTACAGAATCGCTGTAAAGCCAGCGTACAGATGGAACAGTTCCGCCCAAATCTGGTCGTGACCGGAGCGGACGCCTGGGATGAAGATACCTGGAAAGTCATCCGCATCGGCAGCGTCATCTTTGATGTCGTCAAACCCTGCAGTCGCTGCATTTTCACCACGGTAAGCCCTGAGAAAGGCCAAAAGCATCCTTCCGGCGAGCCGCTGAAAACGCTGCAATCGTTCCGTACCGCGAAGGACATCGGCGATGTCGATTTCGGCCAGAACCTGATCCCGCGATCCAGCGGCGCGATTCGCGTAGGTGATGAAGTTGAAATTCTCGCCCGCGGGCCGGCGCGAGTGTACGGCTCAGGCCAGGAAGAAGAAATGGTCGAGGTTGAGACGAATGTCGCCACTGCAGTGGATATTCACTGGCAGGGCAAGGTTATTCGTGGCAACAATCAGCAGGTTTTACTGGAGCAGCTGGAGCAAGCCGGTATTCGCGTACCGTATTCCTGCCGCGCGGGAATTTGCGGATGCTGCCGCATCAAGCTGCTGGAGGGAGAAGTGAGTGCGCTGAAAAAATCTGCAATTGGAAATGACGGCACAATCCTGTGCTGTAGCTGCGTACCGAAAACGTCGGTACAACTGGAAGCTTAAACCGCTTGTTCGAGGCTGAAGGCATCGACGCGCAGCTGTGGCTTCAGCCTGTCATTCATGACTTTGATCGCATCACCTAACTGCATTACGCGCCCGGCAATCGTCACGCCGGGCTGCGCCAGCAGACAGAGTGCGGCATTTTCGCCCGGCTCAACCACTAACAAACTCACCTCTTCGGCGGTATCGCTCAGGTTAACGCTGGCCGCATCGCCCGTTGCTGGCGTCCAGTCCATGCCGTGAGGCAGGAAATGCCAGCTTTTCGGCATTTGCGGTTTCAGGAAACGGATGGCCACCAGCGCATTTAATACCAGTTCGGCACGCTGCTCTTTAGAGAGCATCAGGTCGCGGCATTTTTCTTCAAAGGAGAAATAAAGCGCCGCATCGTCAACGCAAAAGCCCGATGGAGAAAACGCGTCCGGGGTTAACATTCGGCGGGCAAAACGAGAACGAAACAACATGCCATTGGCTAAATCGAGCATCATACGGTCATGCTCGTCGCAAAAATACCAGCGCCAGTTATCGTCAGGTTTAATTCGCATGTGTCTCTCCCGTCCCCAAACGTCCTGTACTAAAAATGTCCTGTTCGCCGCTTCGTTTATAACACTAGTAATAAAAGACGATAATGTCTAAATAAGCAACAGTGACGGAATATAAAACAACCAGGGCTGGAAATAAAGCCCTGGTTGTCTGATTAAGAAAAAAGATTAGATATGCGTAACGATTTCTTTAATCAAAGGCGGGCCTTTAAAAATAAAGCCGGAATAGATTTGCACCAGTGACGCACCGGCCGCCATCTTCTCGCGCGCAGCAATCACCGAGTCGATACCGCCGACGCCAATAATCGGTAAACGGCCTTTTAATTCCGCAGACAGCGCGCGAATAATTTCGGTGCTTTTTAATTGTACCGGACGGCCACTTAACCCACCCGCTTCGTCACAGTTTTTCATTCCCTGAACGAGCGAACGATCGAGCGTGGTATTCGTTGCAATCACCCCGTCAATATTATGGCGAACCAAACTGTCGGCAACCTGGATCAATTCTTCGACAGAAAGATCCGGCGCGATCTTCACCGCGACCGGAACATATTTATGGTGGATCGCCTGGAGTTCATTTTGTTTATTTTTAATGGCACTCAGAAGATCGTCCAGCGCTTCGCCATATTGTAAGGAGCGCAGCCCCGGGGTATTGGGCGAGGAAATATTCACCGCGATATACCCGGCATAGGCGTAGACTTTTTCCATACAAATCAGGTAGTCATCTTTACCCTGCTCAACCGGCGTATCTTTATTCTTGCCAATATTGATGCCTAACACCCCATCAAAATGGGCTTTCTTCACGTTCTCTACCAGATGATCAACGCCGAGGTTATTAAAGCCCATGCGGTTGATCAACCCTTCGGCTTCGACCAGGCGGAACAGGCGCGGCTTGTCATTTCCCGGCTGCGGGCGCGGCGTGACGGTACCAATTTCGATGGAGCCAAAGCCCATCGCGCCCAGGGCATCAATGCACTCGCCATTTTTGTCCAGACCGGCCGCCAGACCCAGCGGATTTTTAAAGGTCAGCCCCATGCACTGCACAGGCTTTTCCGGCACGTTTTGACGCACCAGGGCCGCCAGAGGCGTTCCTGTAATACGACGTAATTGCTGGAATGTAAATTCATGAGCGCGCTCGGGGTCGAGCTGGAAAAGGGCTTTACGAACGAAGGGGTAGTACATGAACTCTCCTGGATTCCCGGTGTGCAAACCGGGAGGGGATTATGGGCGATCCCGTCACGAAAGGGAATTGACCTGCGGCAAAAAAATCGGCGTAAAACGCAATCGTTTACCTCCCCCTCTCTTTCTTATGCAGTTTTTCGCAGTTTAATTGCGGATAAATCATTTAGTGGAATAACCGCGCGGTGTCACACTCCTGAAAATTGTTATGAATGTTAGACAAAAGCAAACAATTAGTTATAAGGAGGAAGTATGCGCGTCATTACCCTGGCCGGAAGTCCACGATTCCCTTCGCGTTCCAGCGCCCTGCTGGAATATGCCCGCGACAAGCTCAATGCCCTGGACGTGGAAGTGTGCCACTGGAATCTGCATAACTTCGAACCTGAAGATTTGCTGTATGCCCGCTTCGACAGCCCCGCGCTGAAAACCCTCACTGAGCAGCTCAAGGAAGCGGACGGCCTCATCGTTGCGACCCCGATTTATAAAGCCTCTTTTTCGGGCGCGCTGAAAACGCTGCTCGATCTTCTCCCCGAGCGCGCACTGGACGGCAAAGTGGTTCTGCCGCTGGCAACGGGCGGCACGGTGGCACATTTACTGGCGGTGGATTACGCCCTGAAGCCGGTGCTGAACGCCCTGAAGGCGCAGGAGATCCTTCACGGCGTTTTCGCGGATGATTCGCAGGTCATTGACTACCAGCATAAGCCGCACTTCACGCCGAATCTGCAAACGCGCCTTGATGCCTCGCTGGAAACTTTCTGGCACGCGCTGCATCGCCGGGATATCCAGGTTCCTTCTTTTAATCCGCCGCAGGGAGTCGCACATGTTTAAAACCTTAACCCGCCTCGGACTGGCTGGCCTGATGGCGTTTACCGCGCTGGCACATGCCGCAGAAACCGCACCGGACAGTTTACGGATTGGATACCAAAAAGGCAGCGTCAGTATGGTGCTGGCAAAAAGCCACCAGCTGCTGGAAAAACGCTTCCCGGACACCAAATTCTCATGGGTGGAGTTCCCGGCAGGGCCGCAGATGCTTGAAGCCCTGAACGTCGGCAGTATCGATCTGGGCAGTACGGGCGACATCCCGCCTATTTTCGCTCAGGCTGCCGGGGCAGACCTGGTATACGTCGGTGTAGAACCCGCTAAGCCGAAAGCCGAAGTCATCCTGGTACCTGAAAACAGTGACATTAAAAGCGTCTCCGACCTTAAAGGGCGTAAGGTCGCTTTCCAGAAAGGTTCCAGCTCGCACAACCTGCTGCTGCGCGCCTTACAGGAAGCTGGGCTCAAGTTCACCGACATTCAGCCCGTTTACCTGACGCCCGCCGACGCGCGCGCCGCGTTCCAGCAGAAGAATGTTGATGCCTGGGCTATCTGGGATCCTTACTACTCCGCGGCATTACTGCAGGGTGGCGTACGGGTGCTGAAAGACGGTACCACGCTGAAGCAAACCGGTTCGTTCTACCTCGCCTCACGCCCTTACGCCGAAAAAAACGGCGCGTTTATTCAGGGCGTACTGGATACCTTTACGCAGGCAGATGCCCTGACCCAGAGCCAGCGTCAGGCGAGCATCACCCTGCTGGCAAAAACCATGGGCTTACCTGAGCCGGTGATCGCGAGCTACCTCAGTCACCGTCCGCCCACCACCATTGCGCCTGTCGACGCGCACGTCGCCGCGCTTCAGCAACAGACTGCTGACCTCTTCTATCAAAACCGCCTGGTACCAAAACAGGTCGATATTCGCGAACGCATCTGGCAGCCCGCTGGCAAAGAAGGAGCTAAATCATGAGTCTGAATCTTTTCTGGTTTTTACCCACCCACGGTGATGGACACTATCTTGGTACAGAAGAGGGCTCGCGCCCGGTTGACCATGGCTATCTTCAGCAGATTGCCCAGGCGGCGGACCGAATCGGTTTTACCGGCGTGCTGATCCCGACCGGACGCTCGTGCGAGGATGCCTGGCTGGTGGCCGCGTCGATGATCCCGGTCACCCAGCGCCTTAAATTCCTTGTTGCATTGCGCCCGAGCGTCGTTTCACCCACCGTGGCGGCGCGTCAGGCAGCAACGCTGGACAGGCTCTCCAACGGCCGCGCTCTGTTTAACCTGGTGACGGGCAGCGATCCGCAGGAGCTGGCGGGTGACGGCGTGTTCCTCGACCATACCGAGCGCTATGAAGCCTCCGCCGAATTTACCCGCGTCTGGCGACGCCTGCTGGAAGGCGAAACCGTCACCTTTGAAGGTAAGCATATTCACGTTCGCGACGCGAAGCTCTACTTCCCGCCGGTGCAGCAGCCGCGCCCTCCGCTCTATTTTGGCGGATCGTCGGATGTGGCCCAGGATCTGGCCGCCGAGCAGGTCGATCTCTATCTGACCTGGGGCGAGCCGCCCGAGCTGGTGAAAGAGAAAATTGCCCAGGTCCGCGCCAAAGCCGCCGCCCATGGCCGCAAAGTGCGCTTCGGGATTCGCCTGCACGTGATTGTGCGCGAAACCAATGAAGAAGCCTGGCAGGCGGCAGACCGTCTGATCTCCCATCTGGACGATGAGACCATTGCGAAGGCGCAGGCTGCGTTTGCCAAAACCGACTCCGTCGGGCAGCACCGCATGGCCTCTCTGCACAACGGCAAGCGCGAGAACCTGGAAATCAGCCCGAACCTGTGGGCGGGCGTGGGTCTGGTACGCGGCGGCGCGGGCACGGCGCTGGTCGGCGACGGGCCAACCGTGGCTGCACGTATTAATGAATACGCTGACCTGGGCATCGACAGCTTTATTCTCTCCGGCTATCCGCACCTGGAAGAGGCCTACAGGGTGGGCGAGCTGTTATTCCCGCATCTGGATGTCGCCGTTCCGGAAATTCCGCAGCCGCAGCGGCTCCAGCTGCAGGGCGAAGCCGTGGCAAACGAGTTTATTCCGCGCAAAGCCGCACAGAGCTAAGGAGTGACCATGTCTGCCACCTCACAAAAATGGCTGCTGCGCGCCGCCCCGTGGTTTTTGCCCGTCGGCATCGTGGCGCTCTGGCAGCTCGCGTCGACCACCGGCTGGCTGTCGAGCCGCATTTTGCCCTCTCCGGAGGGCGTTATCGAAGCGTTCTGGTCGCTGAGCGTCAGCGGAGAGCTGTGGCAACATCTGGCGATCAGCTCCTGGCGCGCGGTGATTGGGTTTTCCATCGGCGGCAGCATCGGTCTGGTGCTGGGTCTGATCAGCGGCCTTTCACGCTGGGGGGAAAGGCTGCTGGATACCTCCATCCAGATGCTGCGCAACGTGCCGCATCTGGCGCTGATCCCGCTAGTCATTTTGTGGTTTGGGATCGATGAGAGCGCCAAAATCTTCCTCGTGGCGCTGGGCACGCTGTTCCCGATATACATCAACACCTGGCACGGCATCCGCAATATCGATCGCGGTCTGGTGGAGATGGCGCGCAGCTACGGCTTATCGGGTTTTTCCCTCTTTGCTCACGTGATTCTGCCGGGCGCCCTGCCCTCCATTATGGTCGGGGTGCGCTTTGCGCTCGGTCTGATGTGGCTGACGCTGATTGTGGCGGAAACCATCTCAGCCAACTCCGGTATTGGCTACCTGGCGATGAACGCCCGCGAATTCCTGCAAACGGACGTGGTGGTGGTCGCCATCATTCTGTATGCACTGCTCGGCAAACTCGCCGACGTCAGCGCACAGTGGCTGGAGCGCAGCTGGCTGCGCTGGAACCCGGCCTATACCCTTCAGGAGGCGAAAGCATGAATACCGCACGACTAAATCAGGGCACGCCGCTGCTGCTCAACGGCGTAACCAAACGCTACGGCGAAAACACCATTCTTAACGGGCTGGATCTGCACATTCCCGCCGGCCAGTTTGTGGCTGTAGTCGGGCGCAGCGGCGGCGGAAAAAGCACACTCCTGCGTCTTTTAGCCGGGCTGGAGGCCCCCAACGGAGGAGAGATTCTGGCAGGAACCACGCCGCTGGCCAATATTCAGGACGATACGCGCATGATGTTTCAGGATGCGCGCCTGCTGCCGTGGAAAACGGTGATTGATAACGTCGGGCTGGGGCTCAAAGGCAACTGGCGGGATGAAGCCCGTCAGGCGCTGGCCGCCGTCGGGCTGGAAAACCGTGCAGGTGAATGGCCTGCGGCGCTGTCGGGCGGCCAGAAGCAGCGCGTGGCGCTGGCGCGAGCGTTGATTCACCGTCCCGGCCTGCTGCTGCTTGATGAGCCGCTCGGCGCTCTTGATGCCCTGACGCGGATAGAAATGCAGGATCTGATTGAATCCCTCTGGCAGGCGCACGGCTTTACGGTACTGCTGGTGACGCATGACGTGAGCGAAGCCGTGGCGATGGCGGACCGGGTATTGCTTATAGAAAACGGGAAAATCGGTTTGGATCTGACGGTGGACATCCCGCGCCCTCGTCGCGTGGGCTCGGCGAGACTGGCGGAGCTGGAAGCCGAAGTGCTGGATCGGGTGATGAAACGTGGGGAAGCGGAGATTCAGCGGATAAAGGCCAATGCCTGATGCCCTCACCCCGGCCCTCTCCCACAGGGAGAGGGAGAAAACCGATGCCCCGCGCGCCCACGTAGGCCCGGTAAGCGTAGCGCCACCGGGCTTTTTTACATCAGGCCAGCGCCTTAGCAATCTTCTCGTACAGATCGCCAGACAGATTTTCCAGCCCTTTCAGTTGCTCAAGCGCGGCGCGCATCTTCGCCTGGCGCTGCGCATCATAGCGTTTCAGGCGGATCAGCGGCTCAATCAGACGTGATGCAACCTGCGGGTTACGGCTGTTCAGCTCGGTCAGCATTTCCACCATAAACTGGTATCCGCTGCCGTCTTCGGCGTGGAACGCGGCCGGGTTACTGCTGGCAAATGCGCCAATCAGCGAGCGAACGCGGTTCGGGTTGCTCATGGTGAACGAACGGTGCTTAAGCAGGCTGCGAACCTTGCTAAGCGCATCGGCCGCCGGGCTGGTCGCCTGCAGAATAAACCACTTGTCCATCACCAGACCATCCTGGTGCCACTTGTCGTCATACTCCTGCATCAGCGCATCGCGGCACGGCAGTTCAGCGGCAACGCTTGCCGCCAGGGCCGCGAGCGCATCAGTCATGTTATCCGCTTCGTGATACTGCTTGCTCACCAGCGCGTTCGCCAGTTCGGCCTCACCAAACGCAAGATAGCGCAGGCAGGTATTGCGCAGGGTACGCTTGCCGATATCCGCATGCTCCACGCGATACGCGTCAAGCTTGTTAGCGTTGTATAGCGCCAGGAATTCATCCGCCAGTTCGGTCGCCAGCGTGCGGGTCAGCGCTTCGCGCACCGCCACGATGGCAATCGGGTCGATGATGTCGAACAGCTCCGCAATTTCAGTCGCGGACGGCAGCGTCAAAATTTCAGCCGCCAGCGCCGGGTCAATCTTCTCATCCAGCAGGATGGCGCGGAACGCGTCTGCCACATGCACCGGCAGCGTCAGCGGCTGGCCCTGCTGGTAGCGGTTCACGTTAAGCTTGATGTAGGTTGCCAGCAGGCTCTGCGCCGCGTCCCAGCGGGAGAAATCGTTGCGGGCGTGACGCATCAGGAACGTCAGCTGCTGGTCGCTCCACTTGTACTCCAGCTTCACCGGCGCGGAGAACTCGCACAGCAGCGCAGGCACCGGCTGGAAGTAGACGTTATCGAAGATAAAGGTCTGCTCTGCCTGGGTCACGTTCAGCACGTGGTGCACCGGGTGGCCGCCCTTCTGTAGCGGGATGACGTTGCCTTCGTTGTCGTACAGCTCAATGCTGAACGGAATGTGCAGCGGATATTTTTCTTCCTGCTCGGCAGTTGGCGGCGTGCGCTGGCTGATGGTCAGAGTGTACTGCTCGGTTTCCGGGTTGTAGTCGTCCTTAACGGTGACAATCGGGGTTCCGGCCTGGCTGTACCAGCGGCGGAAGTGAGAAAGATCAACGTTGGACGCGTCTTCCATCGCCTGCACGAAGTCGTCGCAGGTAGCCGCGCTGCCGTCGTGACGTTCGAAGTAAAGCTGCATCCCTTTCTGGAAATTCTCTTCACCCAGCAGGGTGTGGATCATGCGGATAATTTCAGCGCCCTTCTCGTACACCGTCAGGGTGTAAAAGTTATTCATCTCAATGACTTTATCCGGACGGATCGGGTGCGCCATTGGGCTGGCATCTTCCGCAAACTGCAGGCCGCGCATGGTGCGCACGTTGTTGATGCGGTTGACCGCCCGCGAGCCCAGATCGGAGCTGAACTCCTGATCGCGGAAGACGGTTAGCCCCTCTTTCAGGCTCAGCTGGAACCAGTCGCGGCAGGTGACGCGGTTACCGGTCCAGTTATGGAAATACTCGTGGCCGATAACGCGTTCGATATCGAGGTAGTCTTTATCGGTGGCGGTATCGGTACGCGCCAGCACGTACTTGGAGTTAAAGATGTTAAGGCCTTTATTCTCCATCGCGCCCATGTTGAAGAAGTCGACGGCGACGATCATATAGATGTCGAGATCGTATTCGAGGCCGAAACGCTCTTCATCCCACTTCATGGAGTTAATGAGTGAAGTCATCGCCCACGGCGCGCGGTCAAGGTTGCCGCGGTCAACGAACAGCTCCAGCGCCACTTCGCGGCCAGAGCGGGTTTTGAAGGTATCGCGCAGCACGTCGAAATCACCCGCCACCAGCGCAAACAGGTAGCACGGTTTCGGGAACGGATCCTGCCACTGCACCCAGTGACGGCCATTTTCCAGCTCGCCCTCACCCACGCGGTTACCGTTGGAGAGCAGGAACGGATAGAGGGTTTTATCGGCAATGATTTTGGTGGTAAAACGCGCCAGCACGTCCGGGCGGTCCAGGTACCAGGTAATGTGGCGGAAACCTTCGGCTTCACACTGGGTACACAGGGCCACGCCTGACTGGTAGAGCCCTTCCAGCGCCGTGTTGGCGGCAGGGCTGATTTCATTCACGATGCGCAGCGTAAAGCGTTCCGGCAGGTTGTCGATGACCAGCTGGTTGCCTTCTTCTTTATAATCTGACCAGGCTTCATCGTTAATGTGCAGGGAGACCAGCGTCAGGTCTTCGCCATCCAGACGCAGCGGTACGGCAGTCGCGCTGTGGCGCGTCACCTGGCTTACCGCCGTCACAACGGTTTTTGTGGCATCCAGGTCAAAAGTCAGGTCGATATCGCTAATCAGGTATTCCGGCGCACGGTAGTCGTGGCGGTATTTGGCTTGTGGCTGTTGTGTCATAGAAAACCTTATGCATCGTTTGTCGAGTAACGTTTCAATATATTCCTGTTGCGTAAAACGCGCTATGCAGAATGTTCATCTTTTCAGGCTTAAACACCTTTTTCGCTACATTTGTATAACACGGGGCACGAAATGCTCTCGACCATAAAGTGTGCTTATGTTGTGATCGGGGTTCAATAAATCACTAAACAAGGTATACTCCGGAGTTGTTTATTGTACTAAACGCTCCCGTGAGAGGATGCTACAGCGCACCTATGACTCAATTCGCTTCTCCGGTTCTGCATACGTTGCTGGATACCGACGCGTATAAACTGCATATGCAGCAAGCCGTTTTCCACCATTACTATGACGTTCACGTCGCGGCGGAATTCCGCTGCCGTGGTGACGACTTGCTCGGTATCTACGCAGATTCCATTCGTGAACAGGTCGATGCGATGCAGCATCTGGCGCTCACCGATGACGAATATCAGTGGCTTTCTGGCCTGCCTTTCTTTAAAGCGGACTATCTGAACTGGCTGCGCGACTTCCGCTATAAGCCTGAACAGGTCACCGTGACCAACGAGAACGGCAAGCTGGATATTCGTCTTGAAGGTCCGTGGCGGGAAGTGATCATGTGGGAAGTGCCGCTTTTGGCCGTCATCAGCGAGCTGGCTCACCGCTACCGTTCGCCTGAAACGGGCGTCGAACAGGCGGTCGCCTCGCTGGAGAACAAACTTGAGGCATTCTCTACGCTGACCGAAGGGCTGGATATGTCCCGCTTCCGCCTGATGGATTTCGGTACCCGTCGCCGCTTCTCTCGCGAGGTTCAGCAAGCTATCGTTGAACGTCTGCAGCAGGAGCCGTGGTTCGTGGGTACCAGCAACTACGATTTGGCGCGTCGCCTCAACCTGACGCCAATGGGCACCCAGGCGCACGAGTGGTTCCAGGCGCATCAGCAAATTAGCCCGGACCTGGCTAACAGCCAGCGTGCGGCGCTGGCTGCGTGGCTTGAAGAGTACCCGAATCAACTCGGGATCGCCCTGACCGACTGTATTACGATGGATGCCTTCCTGCGCGACTTTGGTCCCGAGTTCGCTGAGCGTTACCAGGGGTTACGCCACGACTCAGGGGATCCGGTTGAATGGGGCGAAAAGGCGATTGCTCATTACCAAAAACTCGGCATTGACCCGATGAGCAAGGTACTGGTCTTCTCCGATAATCTCGACCTGGCAAAAGCCGTCGAACTGTATCGTCATTTCAATGCCAGAATTAATCTGGGCTTCGGGATCGGTACCCGGTTGACCTGCGACATTCCTCAGGTAAAACCTCTGAATATTGTGATAAAGCTGGTGGAATGTAACGGCAAGCCAGTGGCAAAGCTCTCCGACAGCCCGGGTAAAACCATCTGCCATGACAAAGCGTTTGTTCGCGCATTGCGCAAAGCGTTCGATCTCCCTCAGATCAAAAAAGCCAGTTAAGCGCTTACGGGAGCCTTCAGGGCTCCCTTCTCTTATTTATTTCTCAATTCTTCTCTTTTGACTGCGAAATTTACTTGTCTGATAGCGGTTGGCAGGTAACATAGATATCCCCCCGTCTTGGGGTGGACAAGTGTTTATTTTTTCCGACTATTAACAGAGAGAATATTATGAGCGTTGTGCCTGTAGCCGACGTACTCCAGGGCCGTGTCGCCGTTGACCAGGAGGTCACCGTGCGCGGATGGGTGCGTACTCGCCGAGATTCTAAAGCTGGCATCTCCTTCCTTGCCGTCTATGACGGTTCCTGCTTTGATCCTGTACAGGCCGTCATTAATAATTCTCTGCCCAATTACAATGATGACGTTCTGCGCCTGACGACGGGTTGTTCCGTTATCGTCACCGGTGTGGTTGTGGCATCCCCGGGCCAGGGCCAGAGTTTCGAGATCCAGGCCTCTGCCATTGAAGTGACCGGCTGGGTTGAAGATCCGGACACCTACCCGATGGCGGCAAAACGTCACAGCATTGAATACCTGCGTGAAGTCGCACACCTGCGTCCGCGTACCAACCTGATTGGTGCGGTGGCTCGCGTGCGTCATACGCTGGCCCAGGCGCTGCATCGCTTCTTCGATGAGCAGGGGTATTTCTGGGTGTCTACCCCGCTGATCACCGCGTCCGATACGGAAGGCGCAGGCGAAATGTTCCGCGTCTCGACGCTGGACATGGAAAACCTGCCGCGCACGCCGGAAGGTAAAGTCGACTACGACAAAGACTTCTTTGGTAAAGAAGCCTTCCTGACGGTATCCGGCCAGCTCAACGGCGAAACCTACGCCTGTGCGCTGTCTAAGATCTATACCTTCGGCCCAACCTTCCGCGCCGAAAACTCCAACACCAGCCGCCACCTGGCGGAGTTCTGGATGCTGGAGCCGGAAGTGGCGTTTGCCGATCTGAATGACGTTGCAGGTCTCGCAGAAGCGATGCTGAAGTACGTCTTCAAAGCGGTGCTGGAAGAGCGTCCTGACGACATGAAGTTCTTCGCCGAACGCGTAGACAGCGATGCTGTAGCGCGTCTGGAGCGTTTCGTCTCTGCCGACTTTGCGCAGGTGGACTATACCGACGCGGTAGCAATCCTCGAGAAATGCGGTGAGAAGTTTGAGAACCCGGTTTACTGGGGCGTAGACCTGGCGTCTGAGCACGAACGCTATCTCGCCGAGAAACATTTCAAAGCGCCGGTTGTCGTTAAAAACTACCCGAAAGACATTAAGGCCTTCTATATGCGCCTTAACGAAGACGGGAAAACCGTGGCAGCGATGGACGTACTGGCGCCGGGCATCGGTGAAATCATTGGTGGTTCTCAGCGTGAAGAACGTCTGGACGTGCTTGACGCGCGCATGGCAGAGATGGGGCTCAACCCTGCGGACTATAGCTGGTATCGCGATCTGCGCCGTTATGGCACCGTTCCGCACGCTGGGTTCGGTCTGGGCTTCGAGCGTCTGATCGCCTACGTTACTGGTGTTCAGAACGTGCGTGACGTAATTCCGTTCCCGCGTACACCACGCAACGCCAGCTTCTAAGCAACGCAACGGACAATGGCCAGCATTTGCTGGCCATTATTTTATTCTGCCCTGTCAGTTTTTGTCAGCGTAAAGTCAGCGTTTTTAAACCACTACCCCGTCACAACCGCTACCTGTTACGTTTTGTTTCCGCGAAATATCCAGCCACAAAAAATTAACCTCATTCTTATTGCGATTATTACATTCTGAAGTAATAGCACAAATTTCAACCAATTTTTCAGCCATCCAGAAGTCTTTATTGGGTCATAAGAAAAAACGAGTCGTTTAACATTCGTTTATAGGAATTGCCTTTATCCAAATTAAACATAAGGAATTCATATATATAGGAAACAAACCGATGCTTAATTCGCCAGGGGGTTCTGAAATTTGAGATGGTTCACAAAGTTCCCAAAAATACACATTTAGTTACACATATTTTCTTTCTGTAACTTAATCTTGAGAATTGTAGCACTTTCAGGCTAGCGAAACGCTTCGGTGAATGGAAAGATGCCTGTCAGATACATAAAGACACCTAACTCTCATCAATAGTTCCGGAAATATTTATTGACAGAATTTATTGACGGCAGTGGCGAGTGTCATAAAAAAACCAATGAGGGTAATAAATAATGATGAAGCGCAATATTCTGGCAGTGGTAATCCCTGCCCTGCTGGTAGCCGGTGCAGCTAACGCTGCAGAAATCTATAACAAGAACGGCAACAAACTGGACTTCTACGGGAAAGTTAACGCCGAGCACGATTTCGTGACCTCTGGCGATGACACTAACAACAACGACGCTACCTACGCGCAGATCGGTTTCAAAGGCGAAACTCAGATCAACGACCAGCTGACCGGTTACGGCCAGTGGGAATACCGCTTCATGGCTAACCAGGCTGAGAACACCGCTCAGGCTAACAAAAACCGTCTGGCCTTTGCGGGCCTGAAAGCGGGCGACGCTGGCAGCATCGACTACGGTCGTAACTACGGTATCGTTTACGACGTAGAATCTTACACCGATATGGCACCGTCCTTCTCCGGGATGACCTGGGGCGGTAACTACGTTGATAACTTCATGACCAGCCGCAGCACCGGCCTGCTGACCTACCGTAACAGCGATTTCTTCGGTCTGGTTGACGGCCTGAGCCTGGGCGTTCAGTACCAGGGTAAAAACGACCGTGCTGACGTTAAAACCTCTAACGGTGACGGCGTAGGTTACTCCCTGGGTTACGACTTCGGCGAAGGCTTCGGTGCAATCGCATCTTACAGCAACGCTAACCGTACTCTGAACCAGAAAGCTGATGGCCAGGGTGATAAAGCTGAAGCATGGGGCGTGGGTCTGAAATACGACGCTAACAACCTCTACCTGGCAACTACCTATGCAGAAACCCGTAACACCACCCGTACCGGTTCTAGCGGTGATGCAGGTTTTGCTAACAAAACTCAGAACTTCGAAGTGGTTGCTCAGTACCAGTTCGACTTCGGCCTGCGTCCAGCAATCTCCTACGTGCAGACCAAAGGTAAAGACCTGGCTGCCGTCGGCGGCTTCAGCGGTGGCGATGCAGACCTGGCTAAATTCATCCAGGTTGGTACCACTTACTACTTCAACAAAAACTTCAACGTGTGGGCTGACTACTACATCAACCTGCTGGATAAAGACACCGACTACGCGAAAGCTGTTGGCGGTCTGAACGGCAACGACGATATGGCTGCTGTGGGTGTAACCTACCAGTTCTAATCAGAACACCACTTTGTTATATGCATAATGAACAGGGCTTCGGCCCTGTTTTTTTATGCCTGACAGAAAATAATGGCGACTTTTGAAAAGCCGCACGCTTTTCGTCGCAAACGGTTGGCATTTTGTAAATCTACCGTTAACCTGATAGCGGATTTCACTTCTGTAATCACAATGGAACTTCGTCATGTTTGAGAACATTACCGCCGCTCCTGCCGACCCTATTCTGGGCCTGGCCGATCTGTTTCGTGCCGACGACCGCCCTGGCAAAATCAACCTGGGTATTGGTGTATATAAAGATGAAACCG
Source organism: Enterobacter sp. 725m/11 (assembly GCF_011683705.1). Classification (NCBI taxonomy): domain Bacteria; kingdom Pseudomonadati; phylum Pseudomonadota; class Gammaproteobacteria; order Enterobacterales; family Enterobacteriaceae; genus Enterobacter; species Enterobacter sp. 725m/11. The sequence continues at coordinate 44,240 of NZ_JAAQOK010000006.1, forward strand.
GCAAAACTCCGGTACTGACCAGCGTTAAGAAAGCTGAGCAGTATCTGCTGGAAAATGAAACCACCAAAAACTACCTCGGTATTGATGGTATCCCTGAATTTGGTCGCTGCACCCAGGAGCTGCTGTTCGGTAAAGGCAGCGCAATTGTGAGTGACAAACGTGCCCGCACAGCACAGACCCCTGGCGGTACCGGCGCGCTGCGCGTGGCGGCGGATTTCCTTGCGAAAAACACCTCTGTTAAGCGCGTATGGGTGAGCAATCCAAGCTGGCCGAACCACAAGAGCGTCTTTAACTCTGCGGGCCTGGAAGTGCGCGAATATGCTTACTACGATGCGGCAAACCACGCTCTCGACTTTGACGGCCTGCTCTCAAGCCTGAGCGAAGCGCAGGTGGGTGACGTGGTGCTGTTCCACGGCTGCTGCCACAACCCAACCGGTATCGATCCAACGCTTGAGCAGTGGGAACACCTGGCGAAGCTGTCCGTAGAAAAAGGCTGGCTGCCGCTGTTTGACTTTGCTTACCAGGGCTTCGCCCGCGGCCTGGAAGAAGATGCCGAAGGCCTGCGCGCGTTCGCCGCCGTGCATCAGGAGCTGATCGTTGCCAGTTCCTACTCCAAAAACTTTGGTCTGTACAATGAGCGCGTAGGCGCCTGTACGCTGGTTGCGGCTAACGATGAGACCGTCGATCGCGCGTTTAGCCAGATGAAGTCCGTTATCCGCGCTAACTACTCTAACCCGCCGGCACACGGTGCGTCTGTTGTTGCGACCATTCTGAGCAACGATGCGCTGCGCGCGATTTGGGAACAAGAGCTGAACGATATGCGTCAGCGTATCCAGCGCATGCGCCTGCTGTTTGTGAACACCCTGGCTGAGAAAGGCGCTGACCGCGACTTCAGCTTCATCATCAAACAGAACGGTATGTTCTCGTTCAGCGGCCTGACCAAAGAGCAGGTTCTGCGTCTGCGCGAAGAGTTTGGCGTATACGCCGTAGCCTCTGGCCGCGTAAACGTTGCAGGCATGACCCCTGACAACATGGCGCCACTGTGCGAAGCGATTGTCGCCGTCCTGTAATTTGCGCCCACAAAAAAGCCTGCGTTAAGCAGGCTTTTTTTATGCTGGTTACCAGACAGGCATTTCATCCTGAAGGAACGGGTTATGGAGCCGTTCATAGCCCAGCGTCGATATCGGACCGTGTCCAGGGATAAACGTTACGTCATCACCCAGCGGCAATAACTTCTGTTTGATCGACTGAATCAGCTGCCCGTGATCGCCGCGCGGAAAATCGCTGCGTCCTACGCCCCCTTTGAAAATCACATCGCCGGAAATCAGCAGACGGGACTGGTCGTCAAAGAAGACGATATGGCCTGGCGTATGCCCAGGACAATGCAACACCTGTAAAGTCACATTCCCTACGTTAACGCGCTCTCCTTCATTCAGCCAGCGATCGGGCGTCAATGGCAGACACTCATCAAGGCCAAACATGCGGCTTTGGGCGGGTAACCCCTGCAGCCAGAACTCATCTTCTTTTTCCGGGCCAATAATCGGCACACCGTAGTGTTTAGCCAGTTCAGCCGCTGCGCCTACGTGGTCGAGGTGACCATGCGTCAGTAAAATCTGCATCAGCGTCACGCCGCTGTCGGCAACGTCCTGCTTGATTTTCTCAGCGTCACCGCCGGGATCGACAAGCGCGGCCAGTTTGGTTTGCTCGCACCAGATTAATGAACAGTTCTGGGAGAACGCGGTAACCGGAATAATACGATAGTTCATACTGCTCCTGTGTTTCGTTATTACCAGTGCCGAACCGGCCCGGTATCAATATGCACAAAGTTGCTGCTGGGGTAATATCCTACACCACCCGCGCGCATAGATAACGCGGCTTTGCGAATATTGGCTAACGAAACGCCTTCAATGTGGAAATCCATTGCCTGTCCCTTCGTGTGGTAGCTTTTTTTCGCTACCCCACGGCTATGGGCGCGCAGTTCATTGTTGGTATCAATTGAGCGATAACCAGAAATAAGCTGCACCGGCTTGCTGGTGCCCAGCAGGCCCTGAAGGCGGAAAAGCTGATCAAACAGTCCTGGGTCGATGGCTTTTACTTTATTCGCGCGGAAATCACGGAAAAAATGGTTGAGTCTTGCTAATTCATCCTGAATATAGCCTCTGCCATCGAAAAACTCCGCTTTTAGCGACTCACCGGTGTGAAGATTGCTGAGCGTTAAAACGCGCGGACGAGGTGTCGAGAGGGTGGCAAATGCTGGCGTCGGTAAGATGGCCGCTGCGCCAAGCGCAACACCACCTAACGCCAGCAGCTTGCGGCGATTAGCGTCAAATTTGTCCATGATAATCAGGTCTACAGGTCAAGGAAATCGTAATATGCTTAGCGCACGAAGGGCACCTTAACTGGCAAAACAGGGTACGTCAAGGCGCCCAACCCCAGTGAATACGCGGCTTACAGCGATATTGGCCCCGATTCACCATAACTTACGACAATCATTTTTCCCGAACTACTTCATTTACCTGATTAATTGTTCCGCTTTTGGCAAAATTTGTGCGCCGGATCGCGCGGTGAGATCATAATTGTAAATATCTGTACGGTACTGAGTGCGACCGTCTTCACCCACAAACGCTGTCAGATAATAAAGATTAACCGGAATGTTGTAGCGAATATTCACGTAGCGCGTATCACCCTGCTTCAGGGCGTCAGAAATACGCGTATCGTTCCAGCCCGCATCCTGCAGCAGCATGTTGGCCAACTCCGAGGCTTTATTTACGCGCACGCAGCCTGAACTCAGTGCCCGGGTATCTTTCTGGAACAGATTGTGGTTCGGCGTATCGTGCAGATAGATAGCATCTGAACTTGGCATGTTGAATTTGTAGCGCCCCAGCGAGTTATGCGCTCCGGGAGCCTGCTGGAAGCGGAACGGTAGGTTGGAGGCCGTGATCGTCGACCAGTCGACCATGTAAGGATCGATCGCCTCTTTACTGTTCCAGCCACGCATGACCGTATAGCCGTGACGTTCCAGATAACCCGGATCGTTCCAGACCTTAGGCAGAATGTCCTTACGCGCCAGCGTCGGCGGCACGTTCCACGGCGGGTTAACCACCACGTTATTTAACGCGCTGCTCATCATCGGCGTTTTGCGATCCGGACGCCCGACAATCACGCGCGAGGCCAGCTTCTCGCTACCATCCTGATAATAAACCAGTGAATAGGCCGGGATATTGACCATAATGCCGGTAGACAGCGTGCCCGGCAGCAAACGCAAACGCTGAATATTAAGCGCCAGCACCCCGGCCCGCTGCGCAGGCGATACGTTAAGCCAGTCACGCGTTGAGGGTCCAATGACGCCATCGGCTCCCAGCCCCTGAGCGGCCTGGAACTGTTTAACCGCGGCAACCAGCTCGCGATCGTAAGCCTCGGGCTTATTGCTCAGGGTAGTGGCCTTGTTCTCTTTTACGGGCGCTGACGGGCTGACCACCGCGCTTTGCGGATCGTCGCCCGGCAGGGCAATGTTCGGCCCGCCATCAAGAATACCGGAGCGTTTAAGGATCTCGCGCAGGGCTGGCACATCGCTGCTCCACTGACCCGGACGCAGCGTTGCGGTCCCCCGCATTTGCGGCCATGGACGCGAGTCCCCCACCAGCGCGAGGAGCGACTGGTGCATCGTGGCATACTGTGGATGCGCCGGCGCGAGGCTGGCAATGAAGCGAGGCAGGTCGCCGTTATCAAGCGCTAATTGCCACTGGTTAATCACCGACAGGGCTGGCGTCGCCAGCTTATAAGGCCTATCGCTGTACAGCCAGCGGTTGCCATTGACCGGAATACCCGCCACAAACTGCAGGTAACCCATCATGGCATCGGAAAGGACCACGTCCCGCGCCTGACCGGTGACGGCAGGATCGGTTAACAGCTCAACCCACTTCGTAAACTGCGGCTGGAATCCCGCAATCGCCACTTCCGCCAGCTGTTGCTGGAAGGCGCGCACGGCATCACGATTTTCCCACATGGGTTTCATATCGCGGGCAGCATAAAGCAGCGTGAGCTGATTGATATAGGCAGGCGTGTAGCCTGCAGGCAGGCCTGTCTGGAGCTGCTGGCTGAGCGATTCAACGTCGATGCCTTCCGGCAGCGGCTTAATCCCGGCCATGATGGCCGTAGCCGTAGACTGTTCCAGCGGCTGAGACAATGACGTCGGCTGCGCGCCTGTCGTTGCGGTGCTGTCAGTCGGCACAATTTCAGGCTCGTCGGCCTGGGCGGTTAACAGTGGAGCAAACATCACTGCCAGACATAAACTCAGCGCTGACAGCTGACGACCACATTCTTTCTTTAGCAACATCCCTTGCCCCCTGTTTTCACGACATGCCCATCACGGTGGGGCTTTCTTTTATTATAGGTAGACGACAACTCTGTTGCCTTACCTTATGTAAAGAAGTTTAAAGATAACGCACCCCTGAACACAAGTTAAGAGAATAAAAAAAGCGGCGCTTCTGCGCCGCTCTTTGTAACAAAACGCCTCAGGAAGCGTCCGCCGTGGTTTCCGGCAATGATTCCGGCGGCTGCGGCGCAAAGCCACGCAGCCCGACAACGTGCACGTGTTCGCTGTTCTGGAACACTTTACGCACCAGCTTATAGGTGGTGCCTTTTTCAGGGCTGATGTTTTCCGGTGCCGCAATGATGAGCTGCATATCGAGACGTTCGCAAAGCTCAAACAGCGTGGCAATCGAGCGGGCATCAAGACGCGCCGCTTCATCGAGGAACAGCAGTCGGCATGGGGAGATGTCTTTCCCGCGCAGGCGGCGCGCTTCATCTTCCCAGCTCTGCACCACCATCACCAGAATCGACATCCCGGTACCAATCGCTTCACCGGTCGACAGCGCTCCGGATTCCGCACGCAGCCAGCCGTCTGAACCACGGTTTACCTCAACTTCCATTTCCAGGTAGTTACGATAGTCCAGCAGCTCTTCACCGATGGTTTGCGGCGTACGCTGGCCCATATCAATCTGCGGATTCAGGCGCTGATACAGCTTCGCCAGCGCTTCGGAGAAGGTCAGACGGTTGCTGTTGAACAGATCCTGATGCTGCTCGTGCTGCTCAGAGAGCACGTCCAGCAGCGTCGCGTGGGCTTCACGCACGTTGACGTTAAGACGCACGCTGTTGACCTGACCAAACGAGACGCTCTGCAGCCCCTGGTTCAGCTGGCGGATACGGTTCTGCTCGCGCTGAATGGTTTTGCGAATGATATTCGCCACGCTGCGGGAGCTGATCGCCAGCTTCTGCTCGCGGGAGGTCAGCTCTTCCGTCAGGCGGCCCAGCTCAATTTCCATCTGTTCGATGGCTTCGACCGGATCGTCGGTACGGATAATGTCCTGACGAATACGCTCGCGCAGGTGCTGATAAACCGCAACGAAGAACTGAATTTTACGTTCAGGACGTTTCGGATCCTCTGACATGCGCAGCACATCGCGCAGGTGTTCGTTATCCGCCACCGCCAGACGCAGCGCACCCAGCGCCTTATCCGACATCGAACGCAGCTCATCGGCAGAAAGGTATGCCAGCTCGCGACGGTGCAGGCGACGTTCAACGTTGTTGTCTTTCACCATCCGCATCACAGCGCACCAGCCCGCTTTCGCCGTCACGACCTGCTCGCGCATTTCATGATAGTCGCGCTCCAGCTTGCGCAGGCGGCGGGTCAGGTTATCCATTTCCGCTTCGCAGAAGGTGAGCGCTTTTTCCAGCTGATTACGACGCGCGCGGTTATTGCTGAGCTGGCTATGCAGCTCATCACGACGAATGCGCGCGCGCTCTTCCGCCCCGCTGTCGGCACGAACGCCAATGTCCTGCAGCTCTTTCTGCAGGTCGTTTAACAGCTCTTTCTTGGTGTCGAAGGAGCTTTTCAGCGAGGCCAGCACCTGGTTGTACTGGTTCAGCTGAGCGGAGTGGCTGCGCATCGCTTCGCGAGCGCGGGTACGTTCCGCTTCCGCCTGCTCAAGGCGCTGGCGCAGTTTTTCATTCAGGTCGCTGTTACCGCTCAGCATTTCAGCCGAATCGGAGTAGCCGAAGTGCGCACGACGCTGCACCACTTCCGTCAGGGCAAACGCCTGCTGACGCGCTTCGCGCTGCACCTGCTGCGACCAGGCATAATCTTCTTTTAACTGCTCGAACTGTTCCGGGTCGCTCTGCAGTACAGACACGACGGGCTCCAGCTTCGCCAGCTGGTTGCCGTGCTGCTGCACGAAGCGCGCGGCTTCCTGGGCTTCATCCAGACGTTCCTGGATCTCATCCACGCGGTCGGCCAGCGTGTCATCAGCCAGCAGGTTCAGGCGCGGCAGAATGCGGTTAAGGGCAGCGACGCCCTCTTTCGCCTGTTCGAACTGGACGCGGCTCTGCTGGTTGTCACTTTCATGACTGGCAATCGCGCGCTCCAGCTCGCCACGGCGGGTGTTGAGCTTGCGGATTTCCGCTTCCGGGTCGGCTTCAAACGCCACGCCCAGATGGCTGCCGATAAAGCGGCTGAACGCCTGGTGCAGACGCTGGGTTTTCTGTACGTCAAACGACAGAGTGGCAAAGCGTTCAGACAGCGTTTCACGCTCGGCGTGCAGGCTTTCGATGCGGCTTTCGCGCGCGGCGCGGCCAAACAGCGGCAGCTCCGGGAAGCGGGAGTAACGCCACTGGCGATCGGCGATTTTCACCACCACCGCTTTTTCCAGCTCGTCAACGCTGAAAACGCTGTCATCGAACGACTGCGGATCCCCTTCGATCAGGTAGAGATCTTCCGGGCAATCTTCCAGCCCTGCGAGCTGCTCAGAAATCAACGACAGATCCGGCACCACAATTGCGTTGCGGGACGGACCGTACAGCGCGGAGAAGTACGGCGCATCGTCCAGGCCAACGTCATCGTAAATCTCAGACAGCAGTACGCCGCCAAAACGCTCGGCTAACGTGTTCAGACGCGGATCTTCTGACCCGCCCGGCTGGCTTAAGCGCTCGATTTCTTCATCGACGTCACGCTTGCGGGCACCCACTTCGTCACGTTCAACAATGGCTTCGCGCTCGCGCTCCAGCAGCTGTTGCAGGTATTCGGTCACCTGCTGGCTGGATTCGAACTGCTCGCCGCACTGTTCGCTGAGCTGGTTCAGGCTGCTTTGCGCTGCCAGCCAGACCGGCGCACGCTGCAGGAGCGCCTTCGAACGGGACTGAAGCTGCTCCAGCTCCTGACGCAGCGTCATACGCTGTTCGCTGGCATTTGATACGGTATCGGACAGGGCCGCAATACGCGCTTCCAGCTCCTGATGCAGGGCCTCAAGCTCGTCGAAATCGTAATGTTTACCCTGACGCTTGCAGAACTCGGCCAGCAGACGCTCGGCTTCCTGCTGCTCGCGCAGACGCTGTTCCAGCTCGTTCAGGCGCATACGCAGCGGCTGCACCTGCTCGGCCAGATGGCGCTGGTTGACGCCGTCGCGCAGCAATTCACGGGCAACGTCCCAGGCTTCGCTACGCGCCAGCGGGCCGTTAATCGCAACTACCAGCTGATAAGCCTGTTCAAACTGGCTGTGCGCCGTTTGCGCGACGCTCATTTTCTGTTCAAGCGAGAGCAGTTTCTCGGTGGCTTCCTGCTCTTTGGCCTGGAAGGTGTCCAGCCACTCGTCGGCACTGTCCGGCGTCAGATCCGGCAGATGACACAGCTCTTTCGCACGCTGTAGCGCCTGCAGCGCCTGGTTGTACTGAATCGCACGCGTCTGCTGCACGTCCAGCGCCTGCTGGTAGTCCGCAAGCTGGCTTTTCAGCTCGTCCACTTCCAGCTCGGCGGCTTCGGCGCGGGCTTCGTTCTCTTCCTGCATCTCGGCGGCTTCGGCCACCACTTCATTCTGCTCTTCGAGACGAATTTGCAACTCATCGAGGTCCGCTTCGTAGCGTTCGATCTTTTCCTGCTGACGCAGCGCGGTCTGCACCAGGTTCAGGTGATCGCTGGCGGCCTGGTAGTCGGCTTCCAGATCGCCTTCGGCACCGTTGTGCTCACCCAGCTCGCGCGCCATTTCGACGTGCTTGTACTGCTCGGCCACCAGCTGTTTACGGGAGGTAAACAGCTCGCGGCGATATTCTAATGCCTGAGCGAGATGGACGCGGCGCTCGTTGGCGTGGCGCATGTAGTCCGCCGCCACGTAGTTGGTCGCTTCACTGATCAGGTGTTTAAACAGGTCGCGGTCAGACTGGGTAACGCGAATCGCTTCCAGCGTCATGCGGTTTTCACGCAGTGCCGCCTCCATGTCCTGGAAGGCCTTACGCACGCCGCTGTTTTCCGGCAGCAGATAGTCACGCAGGGAACGGGTAATGGCGCTGGAGATACCGCCGTACAGGGACGCTTCGATCAGACGGTAGTATTTACTACGGTCTGAAGCGGTGCGCAGACGGCGCGCTACCACGCCCAGATCGAACATCAGGGAGTGGTAGTCGGTAATGGAGTTGAACTGCTTAAACTGCACCCCTTCGATGGCTTCAAGCTTGTCCTTCAGCTCCTGCAGCGTCAGGACGCGCGCCTGGCGTTCATTCAGCGTTTCCGTCAGCAGCGCGGTCGGCTGTACGGAGGTTGGCAGCCCCTGAATGGCGAACGGTTTGATATCCACTTTACGGTCGCGGCCGGCAACCTGTTGCAGACGTACGCCCACCACCACGCGCTGGTGACGAGAGTTGATGACGTCCAGCACGGAATAACAGACGCCCGCTTTCAGCTTACCGTGCAGGCCTTTATCGCGGGAGCCGCTTGTCGCGCCCGCTTCGGTGGTGTTACGGAAGTGAAGCAGCGTCAGGTCGGGGATCAGCGCCGTTACAAACGCCGCCATGGTGGTGGATTTACCTGCCCCGTTACCACCGGAGAGAGTCGTGACCAGCTCATCCAGATCGAAGGTTCGGGCAAAGAAGCCGTTCCAGTTAATCAGCGTCAGTGAGCGAAATTTACCGCGTTCAATCATTACTCTTCCTCCCCGCTATCCGGCAGATTCTCTTCATGCTCATCATTGAGCTGCAAATGGTTTTCCACCGGCATCGCTTCACCGTCGCGGATCATGCGAAGCTGCGCTTCACGCGCATCATCGCCCGCACGAACGTCGGCGCCGAAGCGGAAGACCGATTCCGTGATGCGGAATTTGCTGCTGTCGTGGCCCATAAACCAGACCATCCCCAGACGGCGCAGACGGTTCAGGGAAGAGCGAACCTTTTCCTGTAATTTCTGACGGTCAAGATCCGACCCCGTCGAACGGTTATTCACCAGCTTAAGCAGCTTGCTCTCATCCGCCAGCGTCAGCAGTTCATCGTACAGCTCCTGCTGGGTGAAGATGCCTTCATTTGCCAGGCGTTCCGGGCTGAGGTAGAGATAGCAAAGAATTTTGCCAACCATCATGTCCAGCTCGGAGAGCACGGAGCGCGGGATCAGGGTCGTGGAACGCGGGCGCAGATAGAAAAAGCCTTCTGGCGCGCGGATAAGCTCCACGTTATAGCGGGCGTAAAACTCTTCCAGGTACTCCTGGAAGTCCATCAAAAAGGCGTGATTATCCAGCTCGTCCAGGCCAATGTGACGACCGGCACGCAGCTGGCTGTCCAGCGCCGGAAATAACGGATTCGCCAGCGCCTGTGCCAGCTTAACTGGCATCACTTGTTCAATATTTGTCAATGACATGCGCCTGTACCTTGGCTCCGTAATCGTTAATTGGCTGCCACTTCGGCGGCAGTCCGGTAAAGTCTGCTTGCGCGATACCCAGGCGCACCGCCTGGTCTACCACAATGCGGGCAACGTCGAAGTGGCGCGCGCGCGGATATTGCGCCAGATAGTCGCGCACCACGAGCCCAAGATCCAGCGGCGCTTGTCTGGTTTTGTAGACGGCGAGCTGTTCTTCGATCATCGCCGCAAGTTGCTCACGAATTTCGTTGAATTCTTCGTACTCCAGATCCGGCGGCAGTTCACCGGTGACCTCTTCATCGCGCAGCGCCATCTCTTCGTCGCGCATATCCAACAGACGATCGGCATTGGCATAGGTCAGCGCCCACGGTGCATCAAAGTAGGTCTGTACCGACTGACGAAGACGCTGAGCAAAGACGCGGTTTTTATCCATATCAATCGCGGTACGGATAAATTTATGCACGTGGCGGTCATAGCCGATCCACAGATCGATCGACTGCTGGCCCCAGCTGATAATGCGGTCAAGTTTGCTCTGCAGATCAAACACCAGACGGTCGATAAAATGCAGATCGTCGTGCGCCAGGGTCGCGTCCTGGATGCGCAGCAGGTTGGCCTGCAGCTTGTCCCCTGCGGCCTCCAGCGTATCCTGCAGCTCACGCAGCGTACCGGAGGTTTCTGACAACAAAAGTTCACAGCTGGAAATGGCCGCACGCCAGTCCTTGTTCAGCAGCTGCGCGATATCGTCTTTCACCTGCTGCTGCTGCTCGTCCATCAGACGCTGAGTGAGATCGATACTGTCGAAAATCTCGGCCACCGAGTATTTCAGCGGCGCGTAAACGTTGCGATGCCAGTGGAATTCGTCACCGTTTTCATCGGCTGCGTCGGCGGCACGTTTAAGCTCACCCGCCACGATCGACAGCTGCATGGAGAGACGCAGCGTGGAAAATTCGCGCTGGCGAATGTAGTAATCGGTGATGCCGATGCCCAGCGGCGTCAGGCGATAGATGGCGTTTCCTTCCACCTGCTCGCTGGTAAAGCGGTTCAGCAGACGTTGACGCACCATATCGTTGATTGCGTTATTGGCACGCACGCTAATGGTTTCGCTGGTTTGCTCAAACGCATCACTGACGTGGCGGAACGCATCCACCAGTTCACCCTCGCTCATTTCACCATCCAACCGTTCGCCGTTCAGCGTGGCAACCGCCAGCAGGAAAGAGAGTCTGTCTACCGGCAGCGAGATGGAGAAATCGTTTTTCCTGGCCCAGGCAACCAGTTCGGGGACTGTCTGGGAAAATTCACTCATAGGTTATCCTTGCATCTGCGGCTTGTGCGCGGTGACGTGAATATAGCGGCCAAGGCTGACGAACGGCTCCTGGCGGCAATACCGCGTTTCTAATTCTGTTAAGGTGTCAAAACAGTCACGCTGTTTGTGTTTTTCACGCAGATAATCATGAAACACCCTGACGCCCGTCTTCCCGACGATCTGCCAGCCAATCTCTTCCAGCCAGCCGTAAACCTGCTGCGGATCGCGCGGATAGTCCGGGGAAAGCGTGCGTTTTTTCTTTTTCGGCATCCCGACCTGAACATAGTCGAAGTTCCCTGCCACCATGTTGTGCATCAGGAAGCCGTTAGCATTGTAGAACATCAGCGACAGCGTACCGCCCGGACGTAACATTGACCACAGGGTTTGTAACACGCTTTGCGGATCGGCAACCCACTCCAGCACCGCATGAAACAATATCAGATCAACCTGGGTTTCCAAATGCTGCGCGATGTCCTGAGCGGCGCATTGTATAAAATGCATGTTGTCGCTCACACCTTTCTCTTCTGCGGCACGCGTCGCGCGGGCGACCATTTCAGCAGAAAGATCGCAAAGCGTGACGTGATGACCACGTTCAGCCATTTTTATGGCCGTCTGCCCTTCACCACCTCCGGCGTCCAGCACGCGCAACGTTTGGCCGCCAAAGCCCGCCAGAATGGTATCCAGATCCTGCCAGAGGATCGTCTGACGGAGCTGCCCTTTCGTGGTGCCATAAATGTTGCGCGAAAACTTTTCCGCGATGTCATCAAAATTGCGATCCCGCATTGGGAGAGTTCCACTCGCTAACTGCAAAACCGCTATTTTGTCACACCCGCGCGGAGAATGAACCTCTCTGGTGTAATATCACCGGTAATCATCTGCTGTATGGTCAAAAAAGGAACCAAAAAGGATGCTTTTTACCCTTAAGAAATATGTTGGAGGGATGATGCTTCCCCTTCCGCTGCTGCTTATCATCATCGCGCTGGGGCTGGCGCTGGTGTGGTTTAGTCGCTTTCAGAAGAGTGGCAAAACGCTTATTACGTTCGGCTGGCTGGTCCTGCTGCTGCTGAGCCTGCAGCCAGTGGCGGATGGACTGCTGCGCCCCATCGAAAACAGGTACCCTACGTGGCAGGGAAACCAGAAAGTTGATTACATCGTTGTGCTGGGCGGCGGGTATACCTGGGACCCTGACTGGGCCCCCAGTTCGAACCTGATCAACAACAGCCTGCCACGGCTAAACGAAGGTATTCGCCTGTGGCTGGCGAATCCGGGATCAAAAATGATCTTCACCGGCGCAGCGGCCAAAACCAACCCGGTGAGTACGGCTGAAGCGGGGGCCAGAATCGCGGAATCGCTCGGCGTACCGCGTTCCTCTATCATCACGCTGGACAGCCCAAAGGATACCGAGGAAGAGGCTGCCGCGGTGAAGCAGGCGATTGGGGATGTTCCGTTCTTACTGGTGACCTCCGCCTCGCACCTGCCAAGAGCGATGATTTTCTTCGAGAAGCAAGGTTTGCACCCGCTTCCCGCACCGGCAAACCAGATGGCCATCAGCGCGCCGCTCAACCCATGGGAACGGGTGATCCCCTCACCGATGTGGTTGATGCATAGCGATCGTGTCGGCTACGAGACACTCGGACGTCTCTGGCAGTGGCTGAAAGGCTCGTCAGGCGAGCCAGGGCAAGAGTGATTTAGCCGCCAGATCGAAGTTGACGCGATTGAAACGTCCGGTGTTGACCAGCTGCGCCACTTCATCCCAGAGCAGATAAAGCCAGCGGCGCCAGAGAAACGCCTCTGCAACGGGCGCGCGTTGAAGGTAGTGCCACAGTAAACCTTCCGCCGCCCCGCTGTCGCTGAGCCTGAACAGCTCATATTCCCGCGGTGCCCAGAGCATGATCCCCGGCCCTAGCATCGCCAGGAGCTGATCGCTGCGGGAGTCTTTGAGCATACTGCGCAGAGTAAAATTGCCGTGGATCAGCACGCAGTTGTCGTTAAAGCCGTCGAACAGCGCCGGTAAGCACTCGCGGGTGCGAAACAGAATACGTTTGTCCTGCATGGTCAAACCGGTATTGTTGAACTGGTTAAGCGTCCCCCACAGCACTTCCACCCGCTGGCGATACCACAGCGGCCACAGGTTTTCCTGGGTGCTGTCAACCGGACCAACAAGCCCGCGGCTATCCTGTCGGTGCCAGGCCAGCAGCGCCTCAACAATCTGGTCTTTCAGCTGTTCCCAGCGTTCCGGCGTACGCGCGGGCGCTTCAACCGGCACACCGCGTAAACGCTCAATCAGCAGTACGTCCGGGCCGGGATGTTCCTCGTGGGTCATCACGCCGTACACGGTCGGCATACGGACGGTTCCCTCCCGTGCCAGCATCGACATTTTCCAGGCAAGCTGTCTGGCGACGCCCGGCGACGAGAAGCTTCGTGCCATCAGCGGCATCGGGTTGCCCTGGCCGTCATACAACGACCAGAGCGCGGTATCGACCTTTTCACTCACGCATTCGACCCGGCTTAACTTCTCACCCAGCAGATGGCTAAGTTCGGCACGCAGCTGTTCCATATGAGATTACCCCCATTAAGACCACTGCTTTTATAATGAGCGCACAGCGTGAAGATGTCACCCGGAAGAGATCAATTAGGGTAAAGAAAGGGGAATTTGCGGGGAGAGGACATCCCTCCGAAAGGAGGGATGCAGGCGGGATTAGCGCAACTCGGCGCGGACGCGCTCAAGATCTTCCGGCGTATCAACGCCTGTTCCCGGTACTTCGCGGGCAACGGCAACGTGGATTTTTTCGCCATACCAGAGCACGCGAAGCTGCTCCAGCATTTCGATATGCTCCAGCGGGCTCGGCGCCCAGGCTACATAGCGGCGAATAAAGCCGGCGCGATAGCCGTAGATCCCAATATGACGCAGGAAAGAATCACCGATGGTCTCTTTAGAGAGCGCAAAGCGATCGCGATCCCACGGAATCGTAGCGCGGGAGAAATAGAGCGCATAGCCTTCGGCATCCATCACCACCTTCACCGCATTCGGATTGAATGCCTCTTCAGCGTGATGAATAGGCACCGCGAGCGTCGCCATACCGACCTGACGCTGCGCCAGGTTTTCCGCCACCTGACGGATAATAATGGCCGGGATCATCGGCTCGTCGCCCTGCACGTTGACGATGACCGTATCGTCACTGAAACCACATTTCTCAACCACTTCAGCCAGACGCTCGGTGCCGGACTGGTGATCGGCGCGGGTCATGCACACTTCACCGCCTGCGGCCTCAACCGCACGGGCGACATCAGGATGATCGGTTGCAACGATAATGCGGTCGGCACCGGACTCACGCGCCCGCTCAAGGACATGCACAATCATCGGCTTGCCGTTGATATCTACCAGCGGTTTACCCGGCAGACGCGTTGAGGCATAACGTGCAGGAATAATGACAACAAAACTCATGGTTTGCTCTCTTCTGCCACCAGGGAACGGGCTTCATTTTCCAGCAGTACCGGAATGCCGTCACGCAGCGGGAAGGCCAGACTGTCCAGCTTGCAGATCAGCTCCTGTTTGTCCTGGCTGTAGTAGAGTTTGCCGTTGCATACCGGGCAGGCAATAATTTCAAGTAAACGGTGATCCATAGTTCCTCCGTATGGGTAATCGCTAAAGCTTAACACATTCCCTTTTCAGGGCGTGCCTGTTTCCCAGCCACTTCGACAGGATGTGAATAACCCGTCAGGTACCCGGCCAAGCGTTACGTCGCGAGCCTCCTGCCAGCGCGCGAACTCGCTAATGGCGGACGTTAACCCTTTTTCCAGGCTCGCCGTGACCCTGATGCCCTCTTGCAGATAAAGGGCAATGACTTCAAGCGTGCCGGTCTTGCGGTGCATTTTGGCATCCATGCGCCCGACCAGTTGTCCCTTGTGCAGCAGCGGTAAAACAAAGTAGCCGTATTGCCGCTTTGGCGCCGGGGTATAGCATTCCAGCCGGTAGCTGAAGTTAAACAGCTGCTCGGCGCGTTTTCTGTCCCAGACAACCGGGTCGAACGGCGACAATACCGCGCTGTGGGTCGCCTGAAGTTTGCCCTCCAGGGCCTGAGGCAATAACGGGAGGAGTTCCGCGTGCAGCCACATTTCGCCCAGCGTTTCCACCATAACGGGAATAACTCGCTGTTCACGCTGCCACATCTCCAGCAGAGGCTTCAGCGCAGGCTGACGGAGGCGGTAATAGTCTGCCAGCCATTGCGGACGGAAAATGCCCAGGCTGCGGGCGCTGTTCTCCAGCATGATGGCCTCGGCCACCTCCTGGGTAAGCAGATCCCGCTCGTCGTCCCAGTGAGGCATCACGCGATGTGTCAGATCATAAACGCGCTGAAAATTACGCCGTTCAATGACCATGACTTTGCCTGACGTGAACAACCCTTCAAGATGACGCTTGTGCGGCTTCCACTCCCACCATCCGCCTGCACCTTTGCGCGGATGTTCAAAATCGGCGGATCGAACGGGGCCGTTTTCCTGAATATGGCTGATAAGCTGCTCTATTTCGGCCTCATGTTCCTCCATCCACGCCTGCCGGTATTTCCATCCCATCTTTTCCGGAGCAAGCATATGGTGACGTACCAGGGCGAAATCGCTACGGGGCAGGAAGCAGGCTTCGTGAGCCCAGTACTCCATCAGCTCCCCTTTGGAGAGCGCCTCATCCAGCCACTGCGGAGGATAACTCCCCAGGCGGCTAAACAGCACCAGGTAAGGGCTACGGGCGACAATGTTAATGGTGTCGATTTGGAGCAGCGACATGCGCTGGACGGTAGAGAGGATATCGGCAGGCTGCGCGCGGCGACGGGGCTTTTTGAGCAGCCCCTGCGCGGCAAGGTGTAAATGACGTGCGGCTGAAAGCGAGAGTTGCGGTAAAGACATGCGTTTTCCTGTCAGTCAAAGCGCCACCAGAACCGCGTAAGCCTCTACTGCACCAACGCAATCAGTTCCTTAAGCAATTGTTCCGGCTGTTCGCCGCTGAGTTCAGCGTCAACGGGCAGATACCACCAGTTATCTTTCGCAAAGGCACGGCATTTCACCGCATCTTTTTCGGTCATAATGAGCGTCTGGCCAGGCGCGGTAAGCGCCTCAACCTGCTCTGCCACCAGCGCCTGATGGTCAGCCAGCGGAACGCGTTTTTCCAGCCGGGCGCCACACTGTTCCAGCGTCGCGAAGAAGCGCGGCGGATGACCAATACCCGCCATAGCCACCAGCGAAGGCAGTTCTGCAACCGCCCGGCGTTCACCCGTCACCAGGTTGACCGCCATTCCCGGTAACAGACGCATAGGAATTTCACCCGACTTTGCTTCACCGCCGTTAACAATCACCGCATCAACGGACTTCAGACGCGAAGCCCGTTCACGCATGGGGCCAGCGGGCAGCCACCAGCCGTTGCCGAAACGACGCACGCCGTCGATAACTACAATCTCTTTATCACGCGCCAGAGCGTAATGCTGCAGGCCATCGTCAGTAATAATGATTTGTACTGCATGCGCGGCAAGCAGCGCCTGCACGGCGTCGCTGCGCACCGGGGAGACCGCAACCGGCGCGCCGGTACGCTGGAAAATCAATACTGGCTCATCACCCGCTTCTGCGGTCGTGGTTTCCGCCGACAGCAGCAATGGGTAGTGCGCCGCTTTACCACCATACCCACGCGACACCACGCCGGGGCGGATGCCGCGTTTTTGCAACTGCTCCACCAGCCAGATCACCACTGGCGTTTTGCCGTTGCCGCCCGCCGTGAGGTTACCCACCACGACTACCGGAACCGGCGCGCGCCAGGCACGCTTGATCCCCAGACGGTAAAACAGGCGAATAATGCCGCTCACCAAACCGTACAGCCAGGAGAGCGGCAAAAGCAGCAGCCACAGCGGGGATTCACCGGACCAGATGCGTGCAATCATTCGCCGAACTGCATCTTATGAAGCTGGGCGTAAACGCCACGATGTTCCAGCAGATCGGCATGGCTTCCGCGTTCAACAATGATGCCGTCCTCAACCACGACGATCTCATCTGCCTGCTCAATAGTGGACAGACGGTGCGCAATCACCAGCGAAGTACGGTTCTTTTGCAGTTCATCCAGCGCCGACTGAATCGCGCGTTCAGATTCCGTATCCAGTGCAGAGGTTGCTTCGTCCAGGATCAGTATCGGGCTATCGCGCAGCAGCGCGCGCGCAATGGCGATACGCTGGCGCTGACCGCCGGAGAGCAGTACCCCGTTTTCACCGATTATCGTGTCCAGACCGTTATCCATCTTGTTGATAAAGTCCATTGCATACGCCATACGCGCGGCGTTCTCAATCTGCTCGCGGCTGTACTCGTCAGTGCGTGCATAAGCAATGTTGTTGGCAACCGTATCGTTGAAGAGATGCACGTTCTGAGAAACCAGCGCAACCTGGTTACGCAGCGACTGCAGGGTGTACTCCCGCAGATCGTGACCATCCAGCAGGATCTCACCTTCGTTAATATCGTAGAAACGAGTGATGAGGCTCGCAATGGTGGATTTACCGGAGCCGGAGCGGCCTACCAGCGCAACGGTTTTACCTGCCGGAATCGTCAGGTTGATATTGCGCAGAGCCGGCGTTTCGCGGCCTGGATAGGTGAAGGTCACGTTGCGGAACTCCACGTCGCCACGGGCGCGCTCTACCTCGCGTGTACCTTCGTCTTTTTCCTGTTCAGAATCCAGAATGCTGAACAGCGTCTGGCAGGCGGCCATCCCGCGCTGGAACTGGGCGTTCACGTTGGTCAGGGATTTCAGCGGGCGCATCAGGGCAATCATCGAGGAGAAGACTACGGTGATAGTACCCGCCGTCAGCGTCTCCATTACGCTCGGGAAGCTTGCCGCATAAAGAACGAACGCCAGCGCCAGTGAGGCAATCAGCTGAATGATCGGGTCAGAGATGGAAGAGGCCGAGACCATCTTCATCCCCTGCAGACGCATTTTGTTGCTGACTTTGTCAAAGCGTTTGGTTTCAACTTCCTGACCGCCGAAGATCAACACTTCTTTGTGCCCTTTCAGCATCTGTTCTGCGCTGGTCGTCACCTGCCCCATGGTGTTCTGCATATTCTTACTGATATTGCGGAAGCGCTTTGAGACGACGCGGATAGCAATGGACACGACCGGTGCCAGCACGATAAGGATCAGCGACAGCTGCCAGCTGTAATAGAACATCATTGCAAACAGACCGATGATCGACGCTCCTTCGCGCACGACGGTAATCAGCGCGCTTGAAGAGGAGGAGGCAACCTGCTCTGAATCGTAGGTAATACGAGACAGCAGCGTCCCGGTGGATTGCTTGTCAAAGAATGAGACCGGCATGCCCATCATGTGGCTGAACAGACGACGGCGCATGGTCATAACCACTTTCCCGGAAACCCAGGAAATGCAGTAGCTGGAGATATAGCTGGTGATACCACGTAAGATCATCAGCCCGATAACCACCAGAGGCATCCATAGCAACACTGAGCGATCCGTTTTACCAAAACCGTCGTCCAGTAACGGTTTGAGGAGCGATAACATAAAAGTATCGCTGGCTGCGTTGAGGATTAACGCTACACCCGCCACGATCAGGCCTGCTTTAAAGGGAGCAATCATCGGCCAGAGTCGGCGGAAGGTTTGCCACGTGGAGAGATCTTTGTCGTTATGCATTCAAAAAACCAGCATTTGTTGAAATAGCCGCATATTCTACCCGTTATCTACGGGCGCGCCAAACCACTGATGATACCAGGGGGGTAAAAATTGATCCCGCACGCGCCGGATTTGCCAGCGATGGTGCGAAAATGTCACCGATATTTGCCCGGAATGGGGGGTATCGTGCCAGATATATCCCTCTTTTCGATAGCGCCGGACTACTTTAGCAGACGGGAATCGCCATGCGTTATAGCGGGCCGCTGAATCCAGAGCTATCAGCCCCTCAACCCGCTGTACCAGCGGCAATGACGACGAGGTATTGCTGCCGTGATGAGGTACCTGTATGAGGGTGGACGTCAGATGCTGCCAGTAATGGCTAAGCATAGCCTGTTCTGCCTGTGCTTCAATGTCTCCCGTCAGCAGAACGCTCTGCTCGCCGTCGTCAATTTTTACTACGCAGGAGTGATTGTTACCCTGAGCCGGATAATTTTCAGTGGGCCAGTGGACGGTGAACGTTAAACCCTGCCATTGCCATCTTTGCCCGCGAAAGCAGGGTCGATGCCCAGTCTGGTGCAACGGACTTCTTACCCACATTTCAGGCCATGTTTTTTGCAGCGATACAAGGCCTCCCGCATGGTCGAGATGCTCATGGCTGAGAATAACGCCTTCCGGCTGCAGATGATGCCAGCGCAGCCATGGAATAATTAACCGCTGTGCACTATCCCCGCCCGGCCAGGCAAGCCCGGTATCGTAAAGAATGGCTTTTCCCTGTCGTTCAATAACCATTGCCAGTCCCTGCCCCACGTCCAGCATATGGAGCGTCCAGGCGTCGCTTTTCGCCGTCCGCCAGAGGGGAGAAGCCAGCAAGACACTTCCCGCCAGACAAACGGCAGGAACGGTTTTCCAGGCACGGAAACGCCAGCCGATGAGGATAAGCCACGGCAGTAACGTCATGTACTGCCAGCGCTGGTCCACACTCTGCCAGCCGTCTGGCAGGCGCATCAGCAACCAGAACAACCCGGCAAGCGTCTTATCGGCTGCATACCAGATGCCGCTTTCCAGCCCCGCCAGCGGCAGCAGATGGAGCAGCATGCCGAGTAAAATCAGCGGTACGCAGACAAACGTCACCAACGGCACGGCAAAGAAATTGGCGATCAACGATGAAATGCTAAAGCCATGGAAAATCAGAACCTGTAGCGGCATGAGAAGTAACAGCATGCCGACCTGCAGATAGACCAGGTTCAGCAGCGGACGTATCCGGCGAGCCCACTGCCAGTGAGGAAGCGGCAACCACTGAAACCAGAAAATCAGCGCGGCGACGGCAAATGCAGACAAAAGCAGACTCTGCGAAAGTATGGCTAAGGGATCGCTTATCAGGATCGTCGCGACACAGCAGATCCACACCTGCCATGGAGACCATTGCCGGGAACCGATCCGCAGCGCCGCCAGTACAGCAAGTGCGATGACCGTGCGTAGCGCGGGCGGTTGCAGACCGGTCAGCCAGGCGTAGAAAGCAGCAAAGAATAACCCCGCCAGCAGAGGCATTTGCCAGTTGACCCGATGGCAAGGTAATAAAAACTGAAGCCCGCGTACAAGAAACCAGACGATGGAGGCCGCCAGCGTGATATGCAGACCCGAAATCGCCATCAGATGCAGCGTGCCGGTTTCACGCATCAGGTCTTTTACTTCCCTGGGGACATCCAGACGTTCTCCCATGCCCAGCCCGAGGATAACCGCGCCCCAGCGATAAACTGAAAGTCGGTTTTGCAGCGATGTCAGGTATTGCGCTCGCAGGCTGCAGCGTCCATCGATGAGTTCTGCATGGGTAAAACGCCCACTTAGCGTTTGATGGCGGGCAATAGCGCTGCGCTGGGGGTCATACCCTCCGTCGTTCAGTTCGCCGTGTACAGGCCTGAGCCGGAGCGTCATCGCCCAACGCTGACCGGCACACGCTTTCTGCGGCAGATAATGACCATAAAGCGTTACGCCCGTTGACGCCCACCAGCGCTGGCCATCAACGGTGAGTATTTTTCCCTGATGCACAGTGGAACCATCAGTCGCGGCGATCTCCACCTCGGCCTGCACGGCACCTGCGGTTAAATGCTGCATCGGCCAGACGCTCTCTTGCGCGGCCAGAATGCCCCACACGCAAAATAACAGCGTCAACCCCACATACTTCAGCCGTACGTTTTGGCGTGCGGCCAGTGCAACCCCGCCAGCCATCATTATCCAGATGGTATAACGCGATGGCAGTTCAGGTAACCAGAGTAACGGGGCTATCGCCAGAATGGCGCAGATGCCTAAAGCGGGAATTCCCATTGCTACCTCCCTGTTTCTGGGTGGCAGTATGCGGGCAGATCGAGCGGGGTGTCAGGTATGAAAAATGCAATCTACAGCAAGCGCTGCAAGGTTTTTAGCGCGTTGCAGAAAACGCAACTTAAAATGCGAGACACCTTCAGAATGAAAGTGACGGAGACAAAAAAAGCACCCGCAGGTGCTTTCTTTCGAACCCAGTTTAACCGGCTGGCTAAACTCAGTTGCCGTAAATATTGGCGCGATCGCGCAGTTCTTTACCCGGCTTAAAGTGTGGAACGTACTTCCCTTCCAGCTCGACTTTATCACCAGTTTTCGGGTTACGCCCGGTACGTGGAGCACGATAGTGCAGAGAAAAACTACCGAAACCGCGGATTTCAATGCGCTCGCCCTGGGCAAGAGTGGAGGCCATATGCTCCAGCATCTCTTTTACGGCATCTTCCACTGCCTTGGCAGGGATATGCGGTTGCTGACTGGCAAGTCTTTCAATCAATTCTGACTTGGTCATGATTCCTCCGGTTCCTTTCAAACCAATTAGCTGAACAGCTCATTAAACAAGGGCGGCCGTAGCCGCCCTTTGTTATTGATTACAGGACGAATCCTGCAATCTGTCAAGTCTGCTCATCATCCTTCGCGCTGTAAATACGTTACAGCTCAAATGATGCTGAGAACCTGATATTACTCGCCTTTAGCTGCTTTGAAAGCTTCAGCCATTGCGTTGTTAGAGAAGTTTGCATCTTCCTGTTTGTTAACAGTTGCGATTGCATCTTTCTCATCAGCTTCGTCTTTAGCACGTACAGACAGGCTGATTGCACGGTTCTTACGGTCAACGCCGGTGAACTTAGCTTCAACGTCGTCGCCTACGTTCAGAACCAGAGTGGCATCTTCAACGCGGTCACGTGAAGCTTCAGAAGCGCGCAGGTAACCTTCAACGCCGTCAGCCAGTTCTACGGTTGCGCCTTTAGCGTCAACTGCAGTCACTTTACCGTTTACGATTGCGCCTTTCTTGTTCAGTGCAACCCAGTTGTTGAACGGATCTTCTGCGAGCTGTTTAACGCCCAGGGAGATACGCTCACGCTCTGCGTCAACCTGCAGAACAACTGCAGCGATTTCGTCGCCTTTTTTGTATTCACGAACTGCTTCTTCGCCTGCAACGTTCCAGGAGATGTCAGACAGGTGAACCAGGCCATCGATGCCGCCGTCCAGGCCGATGAAGATACCGAAGTCAGTGATAGACTTGATTTTACCTTCAACACGGTCGCCCTTGTTGTGGGTTTCCGCGAACTGCTGCCATGGGTTGTTTTTGCACTGCTTCAGGCCCAGGGAGATACGACGACGTTCTTCGTCGATATCCAGAACCATCACTTCCACTACATCACCAACGTTAACAACTTTGGATGGGTGGATGTTTTTGTTGGTCCAGTCCATTTCGGAAACGTGCACCAGGCCTTCAACGCCTTCTTCGATTTCAACGAAGCAGCCGTAGTCGGTCAGGTTGGTTACGCGACCAGTCAGTTTAGTACCTTCTGGGTAACGCTTAGCGATAGCTACCCATGGATCTTCGCCCAGCTGTTTCAGGCCGAGGGATACACGAGTACGCTCGCGGTCGAACTTCAGCACTTTAACAGTGATTTCGTCGCCCACGTTCACGATTTCGCTTGGGTGCTTAACGCGTTTCCACGCCATGTCGGTGATGTGCAGCAGGCCATCAACGCCGCCCAGGTCAACGAATGCGCCGTAGTCAGTGAGGTTCTTAACGATACCTTTGACTTCCATGCCTTCCTGCAGGTTTTCCAGCAGCTGATCGCGTTCTGCGCTGTTTTCGGATTCGATAACGGCACGACGGGAAACAACAACGTTGTTACGCTTCTGGTCCAGCTTGATTACTTTGAACTCAAGCTCTTTGCCTTCGAGGTGCAGGGTGTCACGGACTGGACGAACGTCTACCAGTGAACCTGGCAGGAACGCACGAATACCATTCAGCTCAACAGTGAAGCCACCTTTAACTTTGCCGTTGATAACACCGACCACAGTTTCAGCTTCTTCGTAAGCTTTCTCCAGCGTGATCCATGCTTCGTGACGTTTAGCTTTCTCACGAGACAGCAGGGTTTCGCCGAAGCCGTCTTCTACTGCGTCCAGAGCAACGTCAACTTCGTCACCAACCTGGATTTCCAGCTCGCCCTGGGCGTTTTTGAACTGCTCAGCCGGAATGGCGGACTCAGATTTCAGACCGGCGTCAACCAGTACTACGTCTTTGTCGATAGCAACAACAACACCGCGAACGATGGAACCCGGACGGGTTTCGATTTCTTTTAAGGATTCTTCAAACAGTTGAGCAAAAGATTCAGTCATGTTTAATCTTCAGGTTAATATTAACGTCCACCTGGCTCCGTGCCGGATGGGGTTGTTTCACATACCCGCCGTCAATCCATTGCAGCGGGGGTACTGCTAAATCGGTCGCGATTACGCGAGTGCCAGTTTTTGGCGCGCATATTGTAGCGCTTTTTCAATCACTTGCTCAATAGTTAAACTGGTTGAATCCAGAACTAATGCATCTTCTGCAGGAACAAGCGGTGCGACGGCGCGGTTACGATCGCGGTCATCGCGCTCTTTTATCTCGGATAAAAGGCGATCAAAGTTAACACTAAACCCCTTTTCCTGCAACTGAAGCATACGGCGTTGAGCACGTTCTTCCGAAGAGGCGTCAAGGAAGATTTTTACTGGCGCATCAGGGAAGACTACGGTTCCCATGTCGCGTCCATCAGCGATCAGACCCGGGGCTTCACGAAACGCTCGCTGGCGACGCAGCAGCGCCTCGCGAACGCGTGGGAAAGCCGCCACCTGGGAGGCCGCATTAGCGACTTCCTGCGTACGGATTTCGCCGCTCACGTCTTCCCCTTCCAGGATCACTTCCAGGTTGCCATCGGTAGAAACAAAACGCACATCCAGATGCGCAGCCAGCGGTACCAGCGCTTCTTCAGAGGCGACATCCACGTGATGATGCAGCGCAGCCAGCGCCAGCACGCGATAGATTGCTCCCGAATCTAAAAGATGCCATTGCAATGCTTCCGCCATCGCTTTGCACAGAGTACCTTTCCCTGCGCCACTCGGCCCATCAATGGTGATTACCGGGGCAACTGCCGTCATCTTTTTCTCCTTAAATAAGGCATACCGTTAACATGAACGCCGCGCATTATACGCGCCAACGTGCGCAACTGTTACCTTTGCGTGCAAATTACGGAATGATAGAAGCAGAGTGTAGAAGAAATGAGCGGGAAAGATCGTCAGGAAGCGTAAGGAAATGCCGCATCAGATGATGCGGCAAGACTTCATCATGCCAGGGTGCTAATGCGCGCCAGCTGTTCGAAATAGTCCGGGAAGGTTTTCGCCGTACATTTCGGATCGAGAATGGTCACAGGGGTATCGGACAGCGCCACCAGCGAGAAACACATCGCCATACGGTGATCGTTATAGGTCCCGATTTCAGCAAAGTTCAGTTTTACCGGAGGGGTAACGCGAATGTAATCTTCGCCCTCTTCTACCTCAGCGCCGACTTTACGCAGCTCGGTTGCCATCGCGAACAGGCGGTCCGTCTCTTTTACGCGCCAGTTATAGATGTTGCGCAGCGTGGTGGTGCCTTTGGCAAACAGCGCCGCCGTGGCAATGGTCATCGCCGCATCCGGGATATGGTTCATGTCCATGTCGATGGCGTTCAGCTCACCGTGGGTACAGGAGATGAAATCATCCCCCCAGGTGACAACCGCGCCCATTTTTTCCAGCACGTCAGCAAAACGAATATCGCCCTGCACGCTGTTGCGGCCAATGCCGGTCACTTTTACCGTACCGCCTTTAATCGCGCCAGCGGCAAGGAAATAGGACGCGGATGAAGCATCGCCTTCAACCAGGTAGTTGCCCGGCGACTGGTACTGCTGCGCGCCGCGAACCACGAAACGCTGATAAGACTGGTTTTCAACCTCAACGCCGAAGGTTTTCATCAGATGCAGCGTAATATCAATATACGGTTTGGAGACCAGCTCACCTTTAATCGTGATAACCGTATCCTGCGGGGCCAGCGGCGCGGTCATCAGCAGCGCCGTCAGGAACTGGCTGGAGACGCTGCCGTCAACCTCGACGGTACCGCCGGTAAAGCCCCCGCGCAGACGCAGTGGCGGGTAATTTTCCTGCTCCAGATACTCAATCTGCGCGCCGCCCTGACGCAGGGCATCTACCAGATGGCCGATCGGACGCTCCTTCATGCGCGGCTCGCCGGTCAGCACGATGTTATTGCTCCCGAGGCACAGGGCCGCCGCCAGCGGACGCATCGCGGTACCCGCGTTACCCAGAAACAGCTCAAGCTCGTCACTCGCCTGCAGCGCGCCGCCGTTGCCGGTCACTTCGCAGCGGGTGCGATCGTCAGAGAGTGTGTAATGAACGCCCAACGCTTTCAGCGCATTGAGCATATGGCGCACGTCATCGCTGTCCAGCAGGTTGGTGAGGACGGTGGTGCCGTTTGCCAGAGCTGCCAGCAGCAGAGCGCGGTTCGAGACACTTTTTGAACCAGGCAGATTGATGGTGCCATCTACCCGCGCGATAGGTTGTAACGTCAGGGATTCCATGAAAACTAAACTCTCAACTCAACATAATAAAAACCCCGCAGGGACGCTGCGGGGGTGAAAAACAGCCCGTTAACCGTGACGACGTTCGAAGTCGATCATGAAATCGGTCAGGGCCTTAACGCCTTCCAGCGGCATGGCGTTATAAATGGAAGCACGCATCCCGCCCACCACACGATGGCCTTTCAGCGCGTGCAGACCCGCCGCGAACGACTCTTCCAGGAACACGCTGTCCAGGCTGCTGTCTGCCAGCTGGAACGGTACGTTCATGCGGGAACGGTTCGCTTTCGCCACATCGTTACGGTAGAAATCGCTCTTGTCGATCGTGCCGTACAGCAGTTCGGCTTTCTGCTGATTGATCTTGTCCATCTGCGCCACGCCGCCGTTTTGCTTCAGCCATTTGAAGACCAGGCCGGAGAGATACCAGGCAAACGTAGGTGGGGTGTTGAACATGGAGTCGTTGTCATTCAGGACGGTGTAATCCAGGATTGACGGGCAGGACTTATGGGCTTTCCCCAGCAGGTCTTCACGGACGATGACAATAGTCAGCCCAGCAGGACCGATGTTTTTCTGAGCACCTGCGTAAATGACGCCGTAGCGGCTGACGTCCAGCGGAGTGGACAGAATGGTTGAAGAGAAGTCCGCCGTCACAATGACATTGTCGCCAAAGTCTGGCTCTTCGTGAATGGCGATGCCGTCGATGGTTTCGTTCGGGCAGTAGTGGAGATACGCGGCATTGGCAGACAGCTGCCACTCGCTCATCGGCTTCACGGCGCGCAGACCGTCAACGGTCACTTTGGCGTCGATAACGTTCGGCGTGCAGTATTTGTGCGCTTCTTTTAACGCACTGGCTGCCCAGTAGCCGGCATCGACGTAATCAGCGGTGGTTTTGTCGCCCAGCAGATTGAGCGGGATGCCCGCAAACTGACCGCGTCCACCGCCATGGCAGAACAATACTTTGTAGTTCGAGGGAATGTTCAGCAGATCGCGAAAATCCTTTTCTGCCTCTTCCGCCACCTGAATAAACGCTTTACCCCGGTGGCTGATTTCCATCACCGACGTACCCAGACCGTTCCAGTCACACAGTTCCTGTTGAGCCTGTTTGAGTACGTCTGCCGGTAACATTGCCGGACCTGAACTGAAATTAAAAACTTGAGCCATTTCCCCTCACCACGCTAAAAGCCATAAGTTATAACTGTGGATATCGGTTTTATCATTCAGTGACACGCGCCGCAATGTCTAAAACTTATGACCGGGGAAATGTGCCCTTCGTCACACAAAACAATCTACCGCCTCGTCGTCACAAAACCGA
Source organism: Enterobacter sp. 725m/11 (assembly GCF_011683705.1). Classification (NCBI taxonomy): domain Bacteria; kingdom Pseudomonadati; phylum Pseudomonadota; class Gammaproteobacteria; order Enterobacterales; family Enterobacteriaceae; genus Enterobacter; species Enterobacter sp. 725m/11. The sequence continues at coordinate 71,099 of NZ_JAAQOK010000006.1, forward strand.
CAAAATCGCTGTCAGACGAGGCGTTTAGCCCGGCTAACCTTTGTCCATTCCGGATTTGCACAACGAGGGCATAATTGATGATCGCCCGCATGCATCCCCACAACATGACTACATTTTATACATGCATACTCCCCGGTTTCAGGTATCACCCTGAACCGTTCTACTAACATATCCGGCAGGATACACAGGCCGGGCTTAACGTCGTCATCAGCATAGTAATAGACGCTGATTTGCCCATTGGTTTCCATGATCGCCAGCCGCACCTGTCCGAGCTGTTCAACGCTATTCAGGCGCAGCTCCATAAAGAACTCAAACTCGGTCATATTGGCGCTTTGCACATTTTCCCAGGCCAGCTGACCGTCCTCGACAATAACGACCGGTTTCCCTTCAAGCAGATCTTCCAGCTTTTCACTTTTTGACATCAGCCACATCACCAGCCGGTAAAGCAAGGCGAGGGAAACAAAAACGATAAACACCGGCACCATCGGCACGTCGTCATAAAACGCGACGTCCCCCGCCGCCGAGCCCAGCGTCAGGATGATCAGCACTTCAAACAGCGACATCTGACGAACGCCACGACGACCGGTAATTTTGAGAAACAGGAAGACGAGTACGAAGGTATACAGGCTGCGCAGCGCCACTTCGCCCAGAAATTCAGGTGGAACTTTATCAAACGCCATCCGCTGGAGATCAAATGCTTTCATTTTTCTATGCCTTAACAGTCAGTTACTGCTACTAAGCATAGCTCAGCCATTTATTTTCGCCGGAGATAGCACCCGTCACGCAAAACCCGTATCATTGCGCGCTTTACGTACGATAAAAGTGAACGCCATGACTCAAACGTTTATCCCCGGCAAAGACGCCGCTCTGGAAGATTCCATCGCTCGCTTCCAGCAGAAACTGACCGACCTGGGCTTTAACATCGAAGAAGCCTCCTGGCTGAACCCGGTGCCTCACGTCTGGTCCGTGCACATTCGCGACAAAGACTGCGCGCTCTGCTTTACCAACGGTAAAGGTGCGACGAAAAAAGCGGCACTGGCCTCTGCGCTGGGTGAGTATTTTGAGCGTCTGTCCACCAACTATTTCTTCGCTGACTTCTGGCTGGGTGAAACCATCGCCAACGGCCCGTTCGTTCACTATCCGAACGAAAAATGGTTCCCGCTGACCGAAGACGATGAACTGCCGGAAGGCATTCTGGATGGCCGTCTGCGTGCCTTCTACGATCCGGAAAACGAACTGACCGCCAGCATGCTGATCGATCTGCAGTCTGGGAATGAAGAGCGTGGGATCTGCGCCCTGCCGTTCACCCGTCAGTCTGACGAGCAGACCGTCTATATCCCGATGAACATCGTCGGCAACCTGTATGTGTCCAACGGTATGTCCGCCGGTAACACCCGCAATGAAGCGCGCGTGCAGGGCCTGTCTGAAGTGTTCGAGCGTCATATCAAAAACCGCATTATTGCCGAATCCATCAGCCTGCCTGAAATTCCGGCAGACGTGCTGGCGCGCTACCCGGGCGTGGTGGAATCCATCGCCAAACTGGAAGCGGAAGGTTTCCCAATCTTTGCCTATGACGGCTCGCTGGGCGGTAAATATCCGGTTATCTGCGTCGTGCTGTTTAACCCGACTAACGGAACCTGCTTCGCCTCCTTCGGCGCGCACCCTGACTTCGGCGTGGCGCTGGAGCGTACCGTGACCGAGCTGCTGCAGGGCCGTAGCCTGAAAGATCTCGACGTATTCACCCCGCCAACGTTTGACGATGAAGAAGTGGCCGAGCACACCAACCTCGAAACCCACTTCATCGACTCCAGCGGTTTGATCTCCTGGGATATGTTCAAGCAGGACGCGGACTTTCCGTTCGTGGACTGGAGCTTTGCCGGTACCACCGAAGAAGAGTTCGCTACATTGATGGCAATCTTCGACGCCGAAGATCAGGAAGTCTACATTGCCGACTACGAACACCTGGGCGTTTACGCGTGCCGCATCATCGTACCTGGCATGTCCGATATCTACCCGGCGGAAGATCTGTGGCTCGCAAACAACAGCATGGGCGCGCACCTGCGTGAAACCCTACTCTCCCTGCCGGGCAGCGAGTGGGAAAAAGAAGATTATCTCAACCTGATAGCCCAGCTGGACGATGAAGGCCACGATGACTTTACCCGCGTGCGCGAGTTGCTGGGTCTGGCGACCGGGAAAGACAACGGCTGGTACACGCTGCGCATCGGTGAACTGAAAGCGATGCTGGCCCTCGCGGGCGGCGATCTGGATCAGGCTCTGGCCTGGACAGAATGGACCATGGAGTTTAACCAGTCGGTCTTCTCCGCCGAGCGCACCAACTATTACCGCTGCCTGCAAACCCTGCTGCTGCTTGCACAGGAAGACGATCGCGAGCCACTGCAGTACCTGAACGCTTTTGTACGTATGTACGGTGCTGAAGCGGTTGAAGCCGCCAGCGCGGCGCTGAGCGGTGAAGAGCCGTTCTACGGTCTGCAGGCGGTTGACAGCGATCTGAAAGCCTTCCCGGCGCATCAGTCTCTGCTGAAGGCCTATGAAAAACTGCAGAAAGCAAAAGCTGCTTACTGGTCAAAATAAGCGCATATAACATTAACGGCAGTAGGCGTATTCAATCGTCTGGGCTATATTACGGGGCAATTTCATTGCCCCGTTTTTTATTCTCTTCGGCAATGATTGTTGATTGTAATAATAAAGTTAAACACGGGTAAATATAATAATATTTGCCTGGGCTTTATTGTTACTTTTTATGGTAAATACTCCATATTAATTAACTGTTTCGAAGGGGGCCGAACGAAAAAATTCAACTCTTTTCATAACTTTTAAAATTTATTTTTATACGGATAATCAAATACTTACTCCGCATTTGTTGTAAAACCATACACACTGCGGGCCTATAAGCCAGGCGAGATATGATCTATATCAATTTCTCTTCTATAATGCTTTGTTAGTATCTCGTCGCCGACTTAATAAAGAGAGAGTTAGTGTGAAAGCTGACAACCCTTTTGATCTTTTACTCCCCGCCGCGATGGCAAAAGTTGCCGAAGAAGCGGGTGTCTATAAAGCAACGAAACACCCGATGAAGACGTTCTATCTGGCGATCACCGCTGGTGTGTTCATCTCTATCGCTTTCGTCTTCTACATCACCGCCACCACCGGTACTGCCGGAATGCCTTTCGGCATGGCCAAACTGATTGGCGGCATTTGCTTCTCACTGGGTCTGATTCTCTGCGTCATTTGCGGCGCCGACCTCTTCACCTCAACGGTGCTGATTGTTGTGGCGAAAGCCAGCGGAAGAATTACCTGGGGTCAACTGGCGCGCAACTGGCTTAACGTCTACGTTGGTAACCTGATTGGCTGTCTGCTCTTTGTTCTGTTGATGTGGCTCTCTGGCGAGTATATGACCGCCAACGGTGGCTGGGGGCTTAATGTCCTGCAAACCGCTGACCACAAAATGCATCACACATTTATCGAAGCCGTTGCTCTCGGCATCCTCGCAAACCTGATGGTCTGCCTGGCGGTCTGGATGAGCTACTCTGGCCGTAGCCTGATGGATAAAGCCATGATTATGGTTCTGCCGGTTGCGATGTTTGTTGCCAGCGGCTTCGAGCACAGTATTGCGAATATGTTCATGATCCCGATGGGGATTGTTATCCGCAACTTTGCAAGCCCGGAGTTCTGGACCGCAGTTGGTTCATCCCCGGAAAGTTTCTCTCACCTGACTATTATGAATTTCATTACTGATAACCTGATCCCCGTCACTATCGGGAACATTATCGGTGGGGGTCTGTTAGTTGGGTTGACATACTGGGTCATTTACCTGCGTGGCGGCGACCATCATTAATGGTTGTCTCAGGCAGTAAATAAAAAATCCACTTAAGAAGGTAGGTGTTACATGTCCGAGCTTAATGAAAAGTTAGCCACAGCCTGGGAAGGTTTTGCGAAAGGTGACTGGCAGAATGAAGTCAACGTCCGTGACTTCATTCAGAAAAACTATACCCCGTATGAAGGTGACGAATCCTTCCTGGCTGGCGCAACTGACGCGACCACCAAGCTGTGGGACAGCGTAATGGAAGGCGTTAAACTGGAAAACCGCACTCACGCGCCAGTTGATTTTGACACCTCCGTTGCATCCACCATCACTTCTCACGATGCTGGCTACATCAACAAAGCCCTTGAGAAAATTGTTGGTCTGCAGACTGAAGCACCACTGAAACGCGCCATCATCCCGTTCGGTGGTATCAAAATGGTTGAAGGTTCCTGCAAAGCGTATAACCGCGAGCTGGACCCAATGCTGAAAAAAATCTTCACCGAATACCGCAAAACCCATAACCAGGGCGTATTCGATGTTTATACCAAAGACATTCTGAACTGCCGTAAATCTGGCGTTCTGACCGGTCTGCCAGATGCCTATGGCCGTGGCCGTATCATCGGTGACTACCGTCGCGTTGCGCTGTACGGTATCGACTTCCTGATGAAAGACAAATACGCGCAGTTCGTTTCCCTGCAGTCTGACCTGGAAAACGGCGTGAACCTGGAAGCGACTATCCGTCTGCGTGAAGAAATTGCTGAACAGCACCGCGCGCTGGGTCAGATCAAAGAGATGGCGGCTAAATATGGCTGTGATATCTCTGGTCCTGCGACCAACGCTCAGGAAGCTATTCAGTGGACCTACTTCGGCTACCTGGCCGCTGTTAAGTCTCAGAACGGTGCAGCAATGTCCTTCGGCCGCGTATCCACCTTCCTGGATGCGTACATCGAACGTGACCTGAAAGCAGGCAAAATCACCGAGCAAGACGCTCAGGAAATGATTGACCACCTGGTCATGAAACTGCGTATGGTTCGCTTCCTGCGTACCCCAGAATATGATGAACTGTTCTCTGGTGACCCAATCTGGGCAACCGAATCTATCGGTGGTATGGGCGTTGACGGCCGTACGCTGGTAACCAAAAACAGCTTCCGCTTCCTGAACACCCTGTACACCATGGGTCCTTCTCCGGAGCCGAACATCACCGTTCTGTGGTCTGAAAAACTGCCTCTGAACTTCAAGAAATTCGCCGCTAAAGTGTCCATCGACACCTCTTCTCTGCAGTACGAGAACGATGACCTGATGCGTCCGGACTTCAACAACGACGACTACGCTATCGCTTGCTGCGTAAGCCCAATGGTTGTTGGTAAACAAATGCAGTTCTTCGGTGCGCGTGCAAACCTGGCGAAAACCATGCTGTACGCTATCAACGGCGGCGTTGATGAAAAACTGAAAATGCAGGTTGGTCCTAAGTCTGAGCCAATTAAAGGTGACGTGCTGAACTATGACGAAGTCATGGAGCGCATGGACCACTTCATGGACTGGCTGGCTAAGCAGTACGTGACCGCGCTGAACGTTATCCACTACATGCACGACAAATACAGCTACGAAGCCTCTCTGATGGCGCTGCACGACCGTGACGTTATCCGCACCATGGCGTGTGGTATCGCAGGTCTGTCCGTTGCGGCTGACTCCCTGTCTGCAATCAAATACGCGAAAGTTAAACCAATTCGTGACGAAGACGGCCTGGCCGTAGACTTCGAAATCGAAGGCGAATACCCGCAGTTTGGTAACAACGACGCTCGCGTTGATGACATGGCGGTTGACCTGGTAGAACGTTTTATGAAGAAAATTCAGAAACTCACTACCTACCGTAACGCTATCCCGACACAGTCTGTTCTGACCATCACCTCTAACGTTGTGTATGGTAAGAAAACCGGTAACACCCCAGACGGTCGTCGTGCTGGCGCGCCATTTGGCCCAGGTGCTAACCCAATGCATGGTCGTGACCAGAAAGGTGCTGTAGCTTCTCTGACCTCCGTTGCTAAACTGCCGTTTGCTTACGCGAAAGATGGTATCTCTTACACCTTCTCTATCGTGCCAAACGCGCTGGGTAAAGACGACGAAGTGCGTAAAACTAACCTCGCGGGTCTGATGGATGGTTACTTCCACCATGAAGCGTCCATCGAAGGTGGTCAGCACCTGAACGTGAACGTAATGAACCGTGAAATGCTGCTCGACGCGATGGAACATCCTGAGAAATATCCTCAGCTGACCATCCGCGTATCTGGCTACGCAGTACGTTTTAACTCCCTGACGAAAGAACAGCAGCAGGACGTTATCACCCGTACTTTCACTCAGTCCATGTAAGTGGAATTGACTGAAATCACGCGTTAAAAAGCGTACAATAAAGGCTCCACGCAAGTGGGGCCTTTTTAACACCCTCGCTTCACCAGTCTCTTTTGTCCGCTATCTATACTTTATGGATAACAGCCAAAACAGACTCGACATAGCCTTTGAGCTGTGCAACTACACAGGCCCCCGGATGGGCCAAATTCGGAGATATCACCGCAATGTCAACTATTGGTCGCATTCACTCCTTTGAATCCTGTGGCACCGTCGATGGCCCGGGGATCCGCTTTATTACCTTTTTCCAGGGCTGCCTGATGCGCTGCCTGTACTGCCATAACCGCGACACCTGGGACACGCACGGCGGTAAAGAAGTCACCGTGGAAGATCTGATGAAAGAGGTGGTGACCTACCGCCACTTTATGAACGCATCCGGCGGTGGCGTGACCGCGTCCGGCGGTGAAGCTATTCTTCAGGCTGAATTTGTCCGCGACTGGTTCCGCGCCTGCCATAAAGAAGGCATTCATACCTGTCTCGACACCAACGGCTTTGTGCGCCGCTACGATCCGGTCATTGATGAACTGCTCGACGTGACCGATCTGGTGATGCTCGATCTCAAACAGATGAATGATGAGATCCACCAGAATCTGGTTGGTGTTTCTAACCACCGTACGCTGGAGTTTGCCAAATACATCGCCGATAAAGGCATCAAAACCTGGATCCGCTACGTTGTTGTTCCCGGCTGGTCAGATGACGATGACTCCGCACATCGCCTGGGTGAATTTACCCGCGACATGGGCAACGTCGAGAAAATTGAGCTTCTGCCCTATCACGAACTGGGTAAACATAAATGGGTGGCGATGGGCGAAGAGTACAAGCTTGATGGGGTGAAGCCGCCGAAAAAAGAGACGATGGAACGCGTGAAAGGTATTCTTGAGCAGTACGGCCACAAGGTCATGTATTAAAGAGAAGGCCCGGTAAACACCGGGCCTTTTTATATTCTATTTAAAGACGCCGTTAATTACGGAGGTCACAATCGCCGTACTCAGCGCAATTAAGACCAGGTCGTCCCCGACCACGCGCCATTCATAGCCCGGGTAGGAAGGAAGCTGGCCGAGCATAGAGGCTGGCACAGTCTTCTTCGCAATGCCCGGAGGAAGCGGTTTACCGCGTGCGAGGTTTTTCGCAATCCCCGGAGGCAGAGACTCATAGCCCGTTAAGCCATAATTCAGGGCCAGGTGGCGGGCATGATCGAAGCTCACGCGAGCGTCGACGTCATTACCGACATCTTTGCTGTTTTTGAAGCTCTTATCCGATTTTCCAGGGTTTTCCTTTCCGCTATTTTGCTTATTACCATGGTTACCGGAATTACCAGAATTTCCGTTACCATGATTGCCGCCATTACCTTGTCCGCCACTGTTTCCATGACCACCGCCATTCCCGTTTCCAGGATTAGCCATGACCGGAGCCGTTGCAAACGTTAAAGACAACACTACGGCAAGTGCGGTAGTGGAAAAACGACGTATAGACATGATTGTTGCCTTTTGTGGTAGAACTCATTTGAATTATCGCCAGGCGGGGAAAACAAACAATGTGTAAAAGTCTTATATGTGACAGGGACAAAAAAGCCTGTCATCGACAGGCTTTTATTTAATCAGGCGTGCGCCACAGGGGTTGGATGCTCGCCCGCTTTGCGCAGCAGCATCAGGAGATAAATAAACGACACGCTGGCAATCATGATAAACAGCAAATTGTCGGAATAATTCTGCATCAGCATCGCGGTAAATGTCGGTCCCAGCAGGCTACCGATGGTATAGCTTAATAATAGCGCCTGGCTCATTGCCACGAGCTGGTGATGTTCTACTTTCTCACAGGCCCACGCCATCGCGACCGGGTAAAGCGTGAATCCTGCGGCCCCGAGAATAAACAGTGCAGGCGCCATCGCGGCGTTGCTGAGCATCGCAAGGCATCCCATGATCACCACGAAAACCTGAACGCGCAGCACCAGCAGACGACCAAAACGGTCCGCCAGGCGGCCAATCGGCCATTGCCCCACAATACCCGCACTGACCATCACCGCCATCCAGAAACCAATTCCGGAATCGCTGACGCCCTGATGATTCAGGTAGAGCGGCATCAGGCCATAGAGCGAGCCCAGTACAATTCCCGAAATAATGCAGCCGTTTACGCCCAGACGCGCCTGACGAAGTCTCAACATCGGCCAGACGTGGGTCGCTTCCTGATGTTCGCTGTTCTGGTTCACAATGCGCGTAAAGAGCAGCGGCAGGATCGCGGCCAGCACCATGCCGGTTACCCACGGCAGCACGCTCATCAGGTCGGTTGGCAGTTTGCTGACCATCAGTTGACCCAGAACGGTACCGACGTAGTAAACCATCATATAGGCCGCCAGCAGACGTCCGCGGTTGCGGGAGGTACCGCTACACATCAGCGCGCTTTCAACCACCACCCAAATCATCGCGCAGCCGACGCCGGCGATAAAGCGCCATGCCATCCAGCTCCAGAAGCCCACCATCAGACCCAGACCGGCGCACCCGGCAGCGAAAATCAGCGAGGCCAGATAATAGCTGCGATTAAAGCCAAAACGCTTAATCAGGCTACCGGTTAATAATGTGCCCAACAGGTTCCCGGTAAAAAAGGACGAGCTGACCATACCCACCTGCCAGGTCGGTAAGTTTTCATGGGCGAGCCACAGCGGGACGAGCGTGTTTAACACGGCGATCGCCAGGGTCAACAGAAGCAGGCCACAGAGCAACAGGAGCACTGGCCGGGTATAGGTGGTCATGGATTAAAAACCGTGAGGAAGTTCAGATTTCGTGCGCATCATGCCACTGGCAAAAACAAAGTCAATCCACAGATTTAGCCGGCTCGCACAATATGTTCCCTGTCGATTTAAAAAACTTATCCTGCTAATGCAGCGCCTGCTATAGATATTAATTATGTATCTGTTTTTATTTATTAATGACCGAAATTAAAACAAAACGACAGTCGAAAAATTTCATGAATGAAAAAAAGAAAAGCCGGGCGCTATGTCCCGGCTTTTTATAACGAAAAATGAAATTAGCTGGCGATAGCCATACCGACCGTCATATGCAGGCCGTAAAACACACCGCGACCAATTAACTCCCCTGCCAGCACCAGCACAAAAGCCAGTGACAGGAGCGGCAGTGCAGGCTGATAACCTTTAAGCTGAGGGCCGATCCAGCACACCAGCGCAGCTGCCAGCAACACCACGCGCCAGGCCATCAGCGAACCGTAGTCCGGCACCAGCGCAGAAGCCTGCTGGATAGAGCTGTGAATGGTTGCCAGCTCGGCCCCCTGCATCAGGGCGACCATCGCGCTCACCACCAGCGCCAGCAGCGAAACGGCTGGCAGCAGACGCATTGCCCAACCGTTTACCCCCGCCACGCGCAGCAGCATGTAGCCCAGCAGCGGCCCACCGATAAACATCGTCAGGAAGAAGCTCATCGGCGTCCAGACGCTGTACCAGGTTGGAACGGTATCGATGGTGTTATAGACGCGCACCATCATCCACACGAACACCACGCCCAGTACCATGGTGACGATCAGCCACAGGCTGCGCAGGCCCGCAGGCAATTTTTTCAACGCAGCCAGCAGCCACCCCAGCCCGCCGACGGCAAAGAAGATTGCCCCGCTGGCAATTTCGTTACTGAGCGACGACGCCCCCACGCGGTTCAGGGAGTTGAACGCGCGCATCGGTGAGCCCAGGTGCAGCGTAGAGGCGATAAATCCAATCCCCATCAGCACCCACAGGCCAAACATGCTCAACACCAAACGCTGCTGCTGTTCGGCATTGAGGTTCCCTTTTAACAGCGCCAGCGCCAGAACAATGAAGCCGCCCACTACGCACTGCCCAAAGACCGTGAAGATCATCAGCGGCCATTCATGCCATCCACTTCCCATCTCACACCTCCTTCGGATTTGCCAGGTAGCCGGTGGTGTCACCCGTCGGACGGCTGTTGGCGTTAGGTTTAATGACAATACTCGGCTTGGTGAAGTGCGCTGACGGCAGCGGTGCCACTGCGGCAAGCTGACCGTGTTTCTGACGCAGCTCTTCTATCGGACCAAAATCCAGCGCGCGCAGCGGGCAGGACTCGACGCAGATTGGCTTTTTGCCGTCCGCTACGCGGCTGTGGCAGCCGTCGCACTTGGTCATATGTCCTTTGGCGGCGTTGTACTGCGGCGCGCCGTACGGGCACGCCATATGGCAGTAGCGACAGCCGATGCAGACATCTTCATCCACCACCACAAAACCGTCCTCCCGCTTATGCATCGCCCCGCTTGGGCACACCTTGGTGCAGGCCGGATCTTCACAGTGGTTACAGGCAATCGACAGGTAATAGGCAAAGACGTTCTGATGCCAGACGCCGTTATCTTCCTGCCAGTCGCCCCCGGCGTATTCGTAAATGCGGCGGAAACTCACGTCCGGGGTGAGATCTTTATAATCTTTACAGGCCAGCTCGCAGGTTTTGCACCCGGTGCAACGGCTGGAATCAATGAAAAATCCATACTGGGTTGTCATCGGTTACTCCTTAAACCTTTTCAACCTGGACAAGGTTTGTGTGAGACGGGTTGCCTTTCGCCAGCGGCGACGGACGCTGCGTGGTCAGGACGTTAATACTGCCTGCCTGGTCGATGCGGTTGGCATCCGGGCTGTACCAGGCCCCTTCCCCCAGTGCCACTACGCCAGGCATCATGCGCGGTGTCACTTTGGCTTCAATGTGTACCTCGCCGCGACCGTTAAAGATACGCACGCGATCCCCGTTACGGATACCACGTGCTTTGGCATCCATCGGGTTGATCCACATCTCCTGGCGGCAGGCGGCCTTCAGTACGTCAACGTTACCGTAGGTGGAGTGCACGCGCGCCTTGTAGTGGAAACCGGTCAGCTGCAGCGGGAATTTCGCCGTCAGCGGATCGTTATAGTTTTCGAACCCCGGCGTGTAGATCGGCAGCGGATCGATAACATCTCCTTCCGGCAGCTCCCAGGTAGACGCGATTTTTGCCAGCGCTTCGGAGTAGATTTCGATTTTGCCCGACGGCGTGGTCAGCGGATTCGCCTGCGGATCTTCACGGAACGCTTTATACGCCACGTGATGCCCTTCCGGGTCACGCTGCTTGTACATGCCCTGCTTGCGGAAGGTGTCGAAGTCCGGCAGGTCTGGAATGGCTTTACGAGAGAGCTCGTGCAGATGGCGCATCCACCCTTCCTGAGTACGCCCTTCGGTAAACTGCTGTTCGACGCCCAATCGCTTCGCCAGTTCGGAGGTCATCTCATAGATGGTTTTGCACTCGAAGCGCGGCTTGATGGCCTGGTCGGTAAAGATCACGTAGGACATGTTGCCGCAGGAAGCGTCCAGCGCGAAATCCATCTGCTCAGACGCGGTGCAGTCCGGCAGCAGAATATCGGCATATTTTGCCGAGGAGGTCATGTGGCAGTCGATCACCACAATCATCTCGCACTTCTTGTCGTCCTGCAGAATTTCATGGGTGCGGTTGATTTCCGAGTGCTGGTTGATAAGGCAGTTGCCGGCGTAGTTCCAGATCATCTTGATCGGCACATCCAGCTTGTCTTTGCCCCGAACGCCGTCGCGCAGCGCGGTCATTTCAGGACCGCGCTCGATTGCGTCAGTCCACATAAACATGGAGATGTTGGTCTGAACCGGGTTATCCAGCGTCGGCATCCGCTCAAACGGCACTTCATAAGAACCTTCGCGCGCGCCGGTGTTACCGCCATGAACGCCGACGTTGCCGGTCAGAATTGAAAGCATGGAGATAGCGCGGGTGGCGATTTCACCATTCGCATGACGCTGCGGTCCCCAGCCCTGGCTGATGTAGGCCGGTTTAGCTGAACCTATCTCACGCGCCAGCTGAACAATGCGCTCGACCGGAATACCGGTGATGGTGGAGGCCCACTCCGGCGTTTTCGCTACGCCGTCGCTGCCCTGGCCGAGAATATATGCCTTGTAGTGACCATTGGCAGGGGCACTGGCTGGCAGCGTTTTCTCGTCATAACCGACGCAGTATTTATCAAGGAACGGCTGATCGACGAGGTTTTCAGTAATCATCACCCACGCCAGCGCGGAAACCAGTGCCGCATCGGTACCGGGACGAATGGGGATCCACTCATCTTCGCGCCCGGCACCGGTGTCGGTATAGCGCGGATCGATAATGATCATGCGGGCATTGGATTTGGCGCGAGCCTGTTCGAGGTAGTACGTCACCCCGCCGCCGCTCATGCGGGTTTCGCCCGGGTTGTTACCGAACAGGACGACCAGCTTACTGTTTTCGATATCGGACGGGCTGTTGCCGTCGGCCCAGCCGCCGTAGGTATAGTTCAGACCTGCGGCAATCTGTGCGGAAGAGTAGTCGCCGTAGTGGTTGAGATAACCGCCGCAGCAGTTCATCAGACGCGCGACCAGCGTTTTACCCGGTGGCCAGGAGCGGGTCAGCGTGCCGCCCAGCGTCCCGGTGCCATAGTTCAGGTAGATGGACTCGTTGCCGTACTCTTTGATCAGGCGCTGCATGTTGGTGGCGATAATGTCGTAGGCTTCGTCCCAGCTAATGCGCTCAAACTTCCCTTCCCCACGCTTACCGACACGCTTCATTGGGTATTTCAGACGATCCGGGTTGTAGACGCGGCGACGCATGGACCGACCGCGCAGGCAGGCGCGAACCTGGTGTAACCCTTCGTAGTTATCGTCCCCGGTGTTGTCGGTTTCGACATACTTAATTTCGCCATCCACAACGTGCATACGCAGCGGACAACGGCTACCGCAGTTTACGGTACACGCACTCCACACCACTTTTTCCGGAGCTGCGGCTGCGGATAGTGCGTCCGCCGCCGACGCCAGCCGGGTAAAAGGGAGCGTGAAGGCGCTGCTGGCTACAGCCAGGCCGCCTATTGCCGTGGTTTTCATCAACCCACGGCGAGTGACCTCGGCAGCCATTAACGCTTCAGGCGCTTTGATTTTCATAGAGACTCACTTTGGTTGCTCACAAAGAAAAAAGAGGCGGCACGAACCGCTATATAGTTTTGTAAATAACGAATTTCTTCGTTATCTGCGTCTTATGCTGACTTTCATTCGGAGGAGTATTACTACTTTAGAGGGAGGGGGTATTGCGTCGTGTCAATTCAGAGGCATAAAAAAAGCGCCCGAAGGCGCTTTTTTGTTGTGAGGCAAAGAATTAGCCGATGTACTGCTGGCCTTTCATGTATGGACGCAGCACTTCAGGGATCTCGATGCGGCCATCTGCCTGCTGGTAGTTTTCCAGCACGGCAACCAGCGTACGGCCAACAGCCAGACCAGAACCGTTCAGGGTATGCACCAGACGGGTTTTCTTGTCAGATTTGCTGCGGCAGCGTGCCTGCATGCGGCGCGCCTGGAAATCCCAGACGTTAGAGCATGAGGAGATTTCACGGTAGGTGTTCTGTGCAGGCACCCAGACTTCCAGGTCGAAGGTTTTGCAGGCACCAAAGCCCATGTCACCGGTGCACAGCGCCATGCGGCGATACGGCAGGCCCAGCAGCTCCAGCACTTTTTCCGCATGGCCAGTCATCTCTTCCAGCGCGTCCATGGATTCTTCCGGACGGACAATCTGCACCATCTCGACTTTGTCGAACTGGTGCATACGGATCAGACCACGGGTGTCGCGACCGTAAGAACCGGCTTCTGAACGGAAGCACGGAGAGTGTGCCGTCAGCTTGATTGGCAGATCGTCTTCGTCAATGATCTCATCACGCACGAGGTTGGTCAGCGGCACTTCCGCGGTTGGGATCAGCGCATAGTTGCTGCTGTCTGCTTCTTCATCCAGCGGACGGGTATGGAACAGATCGCCGGCAAATTTCGGCAGCTGGCCCGTACCGTACAGCGTATCGTGGTTAACCAGATACGGAACATAGGTTTCGCTGTAGCCGTGCTGCTCGGTGTGCAGATCCAGCATGAATTGCGCCAGGGCGCGGTGCAGATGGGCAATCTGACCTTTCATTACTACGAAGCGAGAGCCGGTCAGCTTAACCGCAGCGGCAAAGTCCAGGCCCGCGTGCATTTCGCCCAGCGTCACGTGATCGCGCACTTCGAAGTCAAACTCGCGAGGCGTACCCCAGCGCTTCACTTCAACGTTGTCGTTCTCGTCTTTGCCGACAGGCACGCTGTCGTCAGGAATGTTCGGGATAGCCAGAGCGATGTCACGAATTTCGGCCTGAAGAACATCCAGCTCCGCTTTCGCCTGATCCAGCTCTTCACCCAGCTTGTTCACTTCCAGGCGTAATGGCTCAATATCTTCCCCGCGCGCTTTCGCCTGGCCAATGGATTTCGATCGAGAGTTACGCTCTGCCTGCAGATTTTCAGTTTGTACCTGCAGTACTTTACGACGCTCTTCAAGAGCGCGCAGCTTATCTACATCCAGCTTAAAGCCCCGGCGTGCCAGTTTTTCAGCGACTGCGTCTGGCTCATTACGCAGCAGATTGGGATCGAGCATGCTTATCCTGTGCTTATCGAATTAAAATAGAAAATGTGACCACAGCCTGCGGTCACAAGGATACAATTGCCAACATTACCGCAACGATTGAACTAACGGTAGCGTTTTATAGGGCTATTTTGATCCTGTCCGGCGAGCCAGGTGAGCTTTTCACCAATCTTGCCTTCAAGACCTCTGTTTGTGGGATGATAATAGCGCGTTTGTGCCATCTCCTGCGGGAAATATTCCTCCCCGGCGGCGTAGGCGTTAGGCTCATCATGGGCGTAGCGATACTCCTGCCCGTAACCCATCTCTTTCATCAGTTTGGTTGGCGCATTGCGCAGATGAACCGGCACATCGTAGTCCGGGCGCTCGCGCGCATCCGACATCGCCGCTTTGAACGCGGTATAGACCGCATTGCTTTTAGGCGCGCAGGCCAGATAGACAATTGCCTGCGCAATGGCGCGTTCGCCTTCTGCCGGGCCTACGCGGGTGAAGCAGTCCCAGGCTGAAAGCGCAACCTGCATGGCGCGCGGGTCGGCATTGCCAACATCTTCTGACGCAATCGCCAGACAGCGGCGCGCAACGTATAGCGGATCGCCACCTGCGGTAATGATACGTGCGTACCAGTAGAGCGCCGCATCCGGCGCACTGCCGCGTACGGATTTATGCAGAGCCGAGATCAGGTCGTAGAAACGGTCGCCTTTATTATCGAAACGCGCGCTGCGCTCTCCGGCAATTTCCGTGAGCAGTTCAGGCTTCAATACGCGCTTGCCCGCATCGTCCACTTCTGCCATATCGGCCATCATTTCGAGCGTGTTCAGCGCGCGGCGCGCATCGCCGTTGACCAGCTCCGCAATCGCACGTCGCGTGTCGTCAGGCAGAACGATATCCTGCCCACCGTAACCCCGCGCTTTGTCGTCCATTGCCTGGGTCAGAACCTTTTCGATATCTTCCGTGGTCAGGGATTTAAGCAGGTAGACGCGGGCGCGGGACAGCAGCGCCGAGTTGAGTTCAAACGACGGGTTTTCGGTGGTCGCACCAATGAAGAAGATCGTCCCGTCCTCAATGTGCGGCAGGAAAGCATCCTGCTGGCTCTTGTTGAAGCGGTGGACTTCATCGACAAAGAGAATGGTGCGGCGTCCGGCATTACGGTTCTGACGCGCGCGCTCGATCGCCTCGCGGATCTCCTTCACGCCAGACGTTACCGCCGAGATACGCTCAACGTCCGCGTTGGCATAGCGGGCTATCACTTCAGCGAGCGTGGTTTTTCCGGTGCCGGGCGGCCCCCAGAGGATCATGGAGTGCAGATGCCCCGCCTCAATAGCGCGCGGCAAGGGTTTCCCCGCAGCCAGCAGATGCTGCTGACCGATGTACTGCGCTAAATTTTCTGGCCGCATACGGGCGGCCAGAGGTTGAAACGCATTATCTGAAAAATCGAGCGACAGGTTGCTCACTCACGCCTCTTACTTATTGCGTTGGTCGTCCACCGTTACGCCCTGCGGCGGGGTAAAGGTGAATTTCGATGCGTCAACGGCGCCGTTTTGCTGAGACTTAAGCTGGTAGCTGCTGCGCTGATCGTCCTGCTCAACCGCGCCGAACTGATTAATGGTACCGTTGGTACTTACGTTGATGGTGAACTGCTTCAGATTGCCGTTGCTGCCTTTCGGCGTCAGGACAAACTCATCACCGTTCTGTTTAATGTTGTACTGCTGCCAGTCGCTGGTCTGGTTGCGGGCGATCAGCATAAACGGCGTATTGCTGGTCGCGTCTTTCAGCCAGGTCGCAGTGGCCTGCTCAACAAACGGGTTGAAGAACCACAGGGTTTTACCGTCAGAAACCAGGATGCTCTCATCCGGCTGGGTCATATGCCAGTTAAACAGATTGGGGCGTTTCACCCACAAATCACCCTGTCCTTCCTGCACCGCGTTGCCGCTGCCGTCCGTCACTTTTTGCGTGAAGCTGGCGTGGAAGCTGCTTACTTTATCCAGTCGGCTTTTAAGGTCGCTGGCTGCATCAGCCCAGACGCTGCTGGCTACAAAACTGGTGAGTAATGCACAGGCGATGGCGATTTTTTTCATTGTTATTCCTTAAAATACGTCTTCCCGAAATGGGGTTTCCGTTTCTATTCTGGACCTGCCCGAAGGCAGGCGACAGAAGAATATGCTTAATTTTTGCTGATTTACCCTTCTTTGCAATCGCTGAAGGTTAATCAAACGGCGGCGGAGCCAGCACCTCACGGTTACCGTTGTGCCCCTGCTCGCTCACAATGCCCTGCGCTTCCATCTGCTCGATGATGCGCGCCGCGCGGTTATAGCCGATGCGGAACTGACGCTGCACGCCAGAGATGGACGCTTTGCGTTTTTCAGTAACGAAATTAACCGCCTGGTCGAATAACGGATCCAGCTCTTCGCCGCCGTCAAAGCCACCACCGCCGCCTTCGCTTTCGCTGTCGGAGGTAATGCCGTCAACGTACTGCGGACGTCCGCGCGCCTTCCAGTCCTGCACCACGGCGTGTACTTCCTGGTCGCGAACAAACGCGCCGTGTACGCGCACCGGAGAGGTGGAGTTCGGGCCGGAGTACAGCATATCACCCATTCCCAGCAGCGACTCAGCGCCGCCCTGGTCAAGAATAGTACGGGAGTCGATTTTGCTCGAAACGGTAAACGCAATACGGGTCGGAATATTCGCCTTAATCAGACCGGTGATAACGTCCACGGACGGACGCTGGGTCGCCAGCACCAGGTGAATACCTGCCGCACGCGCTTTCTGTGCCAGACGCGCGATCAGCTCTTCCACTTTCTTCCCGACAGTCATCATCAGGTCGGCGAATTCATCCACCAGCACGACGATATAAGGCAGTTTCTCCAGCACAGGATGCTGGGCATCCATGCTGTCACCCGGCTTCCAGTATGGGTCCGGAATCGGACGACCCATGCGCGCCGCCTCGGCGATCTTCTCGTTATAACCGGCCAGGTTACGCACGCCCAGCGCAGACATCAGCTTGTAGCGACGCTCCATTTCATTGACGCTCCAGCGCAGGGCGTTGGCGGCGTCCTTCATGTCGGTGACCACTTCCGTCAGCAGGTGCGGAATGCCTTCGTAGACCGACAGTTCGAGCATTTTCGGGTCGATCATGATGAAACGCACGTCTTCAGGCTGCGCTTTGTAGAGCATGCTAAGGATCATGGCGTTCACGCCGACCGATTTACCGGAACCGGTGGTACCCGCTACGAGCAGGTGAGGCATTTTAGCGAGGTCTGCCACTACCGGGTCGCCGGCGATATCTTTACCCAACACCACGGTCAGCGGAGATGGGTTATCGCGGAACTTGGTGTTATCCAGCACTTCACGCAGGTAAACGGTCTGACGTTTCTTGTTCGGCAGCTCAAGGCCAACGTACGGTTTACCCGGAATCACTTCCACCACACGTACCGCCACGGTCGACAGAGAACGCGCCAGGTCGCGGGAGAGGTTAGAAATACGCGCGGCTTTGACGCCCGGCGCCAGGTTCAGCTCGAAACGGGTGATCACCGGACCCGGCGAGTAGTTCACCACGTCCGCCTTGATGCGGAAGTCTGCCAGACGGGCTTCCACCAGACGGGCCATCTGCTCCAGGGCAAACGTATCAACCGGCTCGACTTCAGCCGGTGGCGGCGTCAACAAATCCAGCGACGGCAGCGGCGTGCTCGGACGCTGCAGCGGACGGCTATCACCGTTACGCATCAGCAGCGGGTGAATCAGGCTCTCCTGCGGCTGCGGTGCTGGCTGCTGGTACTGCGGCGGCTGCTGTTGTGGCTGCTGCGGTTGCGCATACGGCTGCTGAACAGGTTGCTGCGGCTGCGCGTAAGTCTGTGCCTGCGGCGCTGGCGGCTGACGCACAGGCTCTGCTTCAGGCATCACGCTTGGGGTGAACAGCGGCTCGCTCGGGCCATCATCCACCAGATCTTTCATCGGCGAAAACTCGAAATCCGATAATGAGAACGGGTTCGCACCAGCTGGCTGTTCACCTGAGTAACGCTGCTGCTGGGTTGCCGCAAACTGACGTGCTAATTCGGCTTCAGCCGCGTCATCTTCGTCCTCCAGCATCGGTTCATCATGCTGATAGTCTTCACCGTAGCGCTGATTCTGCTGCGCGGCGAACTGGCGCGCCAGCTCGTCCTGCTGCATTTCATCAGCATCATCTTCGTAGTCCGTCCCACGCGCTTTCTCTTCGGCCATCCGCTGGGAAGGCAGCTTGATCCCATAGGAGGCAAGCTCACGACGAGTTGGAACGCGGACGCGGTTAGGGCGAGGCAGTTGCGGACCAATTCCCTCTTTCACCTGTGGACGCGGCGCACCGCCCGTTGCCAGGCTAAAGACAGGTGCCGCCGCCGCTGCGGCTGCGGTAGCCTGCTTCACGCTTTCCGCTACGGGGGCAACAGCAGGCGTCGGGTCGACCGGTGGAACCGAAACCGACGGGGCTTTTGGAGCAGGTTCCTGCACCGGTTCAGGCACAGGCTGATACCATGCCGCCAGCTGTTCGCGCTCACGAGCACGGCGTTCTTCAACTTCTTCAAAATAGTACATTGGCGGACGAGACGGTTTCACCTCTTCCACCACCTCAGGTTCAGGCTGAGGCTCGACATAAGGCTGCACAGGTTCAACCGGTTCAGGCACGTACTCCTGATAAGGCTGGGCCACAGGCTGCTCATAGTGCTGCTGTTCATACTCAGGTTGCGGCTGCTGATAGGGCTGCTGCCACTGCTCCTGTTGCACGGGGATATAGCTCTCTGGTTCCGGCGCGATAACAGGCTCCGGCGTGTGGACACCCGGCGCGGTCTGCCAGGCAACCTGAGGCTGCTGAATAGCGGATTCCGGAGGCGGAACCGGCGCGGATGGCATCACGGCTTCGACAGGCGCGGCATACGCCTGTGATGCTGTCGTTGCGGCTGCGGCCGCGGCAACCGGCGCGGTAACGGTATGGCCGTTAAGCAGCGGATCGTATTCATCGAAATCACCCGGCATCGCACGGTTGCCGGAGAAAAGCACATCGTCAGGATCGACTGCACTACCCGCTGCGCGGTACTCCACCTGCTCGTCTTCATCCATACGCTTACCGGAGAAGAGCGCCGCGTCGGTTTTACGTCCAAGCGGGTTTGCAAATTTTTCAGCAACGCGCTGGCGACGCGCCAGGGCACCGCGCAGAATACGGGCACGACGAGATTCTCGACGTTGCACCGGCGCATCGTCTTCCTCTTCGTACTCATCTTCATATTCTTCTTCATCGACCCACGTGTCGTCGCGGCGGGTACGGTTGCTCGCGAAGGTCAGGATCGTAAGAATAAAGCTGCCGATCTTTTCGGCAATGCTCACCCATGACCAGCCGGTAAACAGCGTCAGCCCGGCCGCCCAGATGCAGAGCAGCGCCAGCGTGCCGCCGCTGCTGTGAAGCATCGGCTGTAGCGCAGAGCTCAGCAGGCTGCCAATCACCCCACCGGAGGCGAAGTACCAGATATCATCGGCATTAATCGCCGCCAGCCCGCAGGAGGTGAGGATCAGCGCCAGGGCGCCAATCAGGCGCAGGGAAACCGCAAAATAGTCGATGTAATCATCGTTCTGACGATGACGCCATGCAAACCAGCATCCGCCAATGATTATGACGGGAATGGTGTAGGCCATCACACCGAAAATGAAAAAGAGCGTGTCCGCAAGCCAGGCTCCGGGTACGCCGCCTAAATTATGGATAGGCTCATGCCACGCGGTTTGCGACCAGCTGGGATCGGAGGGGTTGAAACTGAGTAAGGCTGCCATCAGCCAGACGGCAAAAAGGGCAATAACGATCAGCAAAGCCTCGAGGAGACGACGTCCGCTGCTTAGCTTCGATAGTGTGACTTCTTTGTCTTCAGTGTATTCCTGGCTCAAGAAAGGCTCTCCAGGTATCAGGCATATCCTGCCTGTTTGCTAAAACGGACAACAGCGCCGGGGCTCCCCGGCACTGTTGCTGTATGGATTAACAGGAGTGTAATCAAACTACGCTGATTTTGCACCTGTTCCGTGTTAGCGCGTCTTAATAACCAGACGATTGCTCTGTTTAACCTCTTCCATCACCACATAGGTACGGGTGTCGTTCACGCCTGGCAGACGCAGCAGGGTTTCCCCCAGCAGCTTACGGTAGGCGGACATATCAGGCACACGGGTTTTCAACAGGTAGTCGAAATCACCGGACACCAGATGACACTCTTGAATTTCTTCAAGTTTTTGTACAGCGGCGTTAAATTGCTCAAACACATCCGGCGCACCACGATTCAGAGTAATCTCAACAAATACCAGAAGTGAGGCATCCAGATAATGCGGGTTCAGCAGAGCCGTATAGCCCTGAATAAAACCCTGTCTTTCCAGTCGGCGCACACGCTCAAGGCACGGCGTCGGGGAAAGTCCCACACGTTTTGAAAGCTCGACGTTGGAAATACGCCCATCCTTTTGCAATTCATTAAGAATGTTACGATCGATACGGTCGAGATCTTTGCCAGGGCGCTTCTTGCTATCTACCATTATTATTGTCTCTCTGTATTCCTTCCCTACTCCTGCCTGGACCCTGTGCACATCACTGTTCAGAGCCTGTACCCGTTAGTCATCACATCGCCTGGTTATGTATTAGACGCGATGCGGATTCGGGTTCTGTTGGTAAGAAGACCGCTGCCCGAAGGCTGTCACCGACATCACGTATGGCGTCTGTCCACGCCATGCGTAGATTTCACTGACACGGTAAAAATGGCATTTACGTGCATGCCTATGCGGCATACGGTTAACGCGGTTTTTTTTCTTCCTTGAATGTTTTCGCAAATGCGCAGGGGATTGTCAAAGCAAAACATCGTTTTTTAGTACAAGATGCCGGATATTCATTACGGGGGGGTATTAATCCTCATTTTACTGCTTTATAAACGAGCGGTTTTCAGTAGAAAACGTGACGTAACGGCACTGGATTCATCGGGCGCAGCTATTACATATATCGAAAGCAAAATCCCAGTGCTCTTTTTTTACGGCAACAAATTCCCTACAATCCAGCCCATTGCCTGCCAACAACAATGGGGATCTCATGGGCACGACCAAACACAGTAAGTTGTTAATCCTTGGTTCTGGACCTGCGGGATATACCGCGGCGGTCTATGCTGCACGCGCAAACCTGCAGCCGGTACTGATCACCGGCATGGAAAAAGGCGGTCAGTTGACCACCACCACGGAAGTGGAAAACTGGCCGGGCGACCCGAACGATCTGACCGGGCCGCTGCTGATGGAACGCATGCACGAGCATGCCGCCAAATTCGAAACCGAAATCCTGTTCGACCACATTAATAAAGTGGATTTGCAGAACCGTCCGTTCCGCCTGACGGGTGACAGCGGTGAATACACCTGCGATGCGCTAATCATTGCCACTGGCGCCTCTGCCCGCTATCTCGGCCTGCCGTCTGAAGAAGCGTTCAAAGGCCGCGGCGTCTCTGCCTGTGCGACCTGCGACGGTTTCTTCTACCGTAACCAGAAAGTCGCGGTTATCGGCGGCGGTAATACCGCGGTGGAAGAAGCGCTGTACCTGGCGAACATTGCCTCTGAGGTGCATCTGATCCACCGTCGTGACACCTTCCGCGCCGAGAAGATCCTTATTAAGCGCCTGATGGATAAAGTAGCGAGCGGCAACATCGTGCTGCACACCAACCGTACCCTGGAAGAAGTCACCGGCGATCAGATGGGCGTTGCGGGACTGCGCATTCGTGATACCCAGAACACCGATAACGTCGAAACGCTGGAAGTGGCGGGCCTGTTTGTGGCAATCGGCCACAGCCCGAACACCGCGATCTTCGAAGGCCAGCTGGAGCTGGAAAACGGCTATATCAAAGTGCAGTCCGGCATTCACGGTAACGCGACCCAGACCAGCATCCCGGGCGTGTTCGCTGCCGGTGACGTGATGGACCATATTTATCGTCAGGCGATCACCTCTGCGGGCACCGGCTGTATGGCCGCGCTGGACGCTGAACGCTACCTCGACGGACTGGCTGAACAAGGTAAATAATCTTTACAAGTCAGTAACAAACGTAAATAAAGGCGGCCACAGGTCGCCTTTATTTTTGCTCGCGTGTAACATGCAGATGTCTAATTTCTTATAACGTCACCTGCAAAATACGCAATGGAAAAAACCCGTCAACAAGAGTTAACACGCTGGCTGAAACAGCAAAGCGTTATTTCCCGCCGCTGGCTTACGATCTCCCGTCTTCTGGGGTTCGTTAGCGGTCTGTTGATTGTTGCCCAGGCATGGCTGCTGGCCCGCATTCTTAATCACATGATTATGGAGAACATTCCCCGCGAAGCGCTCCTGCTGCCCTTTATCGTTCTGATCCTGGTTTTTGTCCTGCGCGCCTGGGTGGTGTGGCTGCGTGAACGTGTTGGCTTCCACGCCGGACAGCATATCCGCTACGAGATCCGTCGTCAGGTGCTCGACCGCCTGCAGGAAGCCGGGCCCGCGTGGATCCAGGGTAAACCGGCCGGAAGCTGGGCGACGCTGATCCTTGAGCAGATCGACGATATGCACGATTACTACGCGCGCTATCTTCCGCAGATGGCGCTGGCGGTTTTTGTGCCGCTGTTGATTGTTATTGCCATCTTCCCGGTTAACTGGGTGGCGGCGCTGATCCTGCTGGGGACCGCCCCGCTGATCCCGCTGTTTATGGCGATGGTCGGCATGGGGGCGGCTGATGCCAACCGCCGCAACTTCCTGGCGCTGGGCCGGCTGAGCGGACATTTCCTCGATCGTCTGCGCGGGATGGAAACCCTGCGTATTTTTGGTCGCGGTGAAGCGGAAACCGAGAACATTCGCCAGGCATCACAGGACTTCCGCCAGCGCACGATGGAAGTGTTACGCCTGGCGTTCCTCTCGTCCGGCGTGCTGGAATTCTTTACCTCGCTGTCGATTGCCCTCGTGGCGGTTTATTTCGGTTTCTCCTATCTCGGCGCGCTGGATTTCGGCCACTACGGCACGGCGGTGACCCTTTCTGCCGGTTTCCTCGCGCTCATCCTGGCTCCGGAGTTTTTCCAGCCGCTTCGCGACCTGGGGACCTTCTATCATGCCAAAGCGCAGGCCGTTGGCGCGGCCGACAGCCTGAAAACCTTCCTGGAGACGCCGCTGGCGCACCCGGAGCGCGGTGACGTGGCGCTAAACGCTAAAGAGCCGGTAACCGTCGAAGCGAGCGATTTCTGCATTCTCTCGCCGGAAGGAAAAGTGCTGGCTGGCCCGCTGAACTTTAGCCTGCCCGCCGGAAAACGCGTGGTGCTGGTCGGCACCAGCGGTTCAGGGAAGAGTTCTCTGCTGAATGCGTTATCCGGTTTTATGGCCTACACCGGTTCGCTGCGGATAAACAAAACTGAACTGCGTAATCTCGATCCCGACGCCTGGCGTAAGCAGCTCAGTTGGGTCGGACAAAACCCTCAGCTACCTGCTTCCACGCTGCGCGAAAACGTGCTCCTGGCACGCCCGGATGCTCGTGAAGACGAACTGCAGTCCGTTCTCGACCGCGCGTGGGTCAGTGAATTTCTGCCGCTGCTCCCGCAGGGTGTCGATACCGTGGTAGGCGATCAGTCTGCCGGGCTGTCTGTCGGCCAGGCACAGCGCGTGGCCGTCGCCCGTGCGCTGCTGAACCCGTGCCAGCTGATGCTGCTGGATGAGCCTGCTGCCAGCCTGGATTCACACAGTGAACAGCGCGTCATGGCGGCCCTGAGCGCCGCTTCCCTGCAGCAAACCACCCTTATGGTTACCCATCAGCTGGAAGGCATTGCTGACTGGGATGAGATCTGGGTGATGGAAAACGGTCATATTGTTGAGCAAGGCAATTACGCCGCGCTTGTTGCCGCGCAGGGGCCGTTCGCCGCCCTGCTGGCGAACCGTCAGGAGGACATCTGATGCGTGCTCTGCTGCCTTATCTTGCGCTCTATAAACGCCACAAGTGGATGCTGACGCTGGGGATCGTGCTGGCGATTGTCACGCTGCTCGCCAGCATCGGCCTGCTCACGCTTTCCGGCTGGTTCCTGTCGGCCTCCGCCGTAGCCGGGTTCGCCGGATTATACAGCTTCAACTATATGCTGCCGGCGGCAGGCGTGCGGGGTACCGCCATTACCCGTACTGCCGGACGCTATTTCGAGCGGCTGGTCAGCCACGACGCGACGTTCCGCGTCCTGCAGCACCTGCGCATTTACACCTTCAGTAAACTGCTTCCCCTCTCCCCTGCCGGGCTGGCGCGTTTTCGCCAGGGCGAATTACTGAACCGTGTCGTTGCGGATGTCGACACGCTGGACCACCTATACCTGCGGGTGATCTCCCCGATAGTGGGCGCGTTTGTGGTGATTGCGGTAGTTACGCTGGGGCTGTCCGTTCTGGATGTTCCCGTTGCGCTGACGCTGGGTGGAATTATGCTGCTGACGCTCATTATTCTGCCGCCGCTGTTTTATCGCGCCGGGAAATCCACCGGGGAAAACCTGACGCGGCTGCGCGGGGATTACCGCCAGCAGCTGACCTCCTGGCTTCAGGGCCAGGCGGAGCTGACCATTTTTGGAGCCAGCAAGCGCTACCGTGCCCGAATGGAAAGTACGGAGCTGAACTGGCATGAAGCCCAGCGCCGCCAGTCGGAACTGACGGCCTTCTCGCAGGCGCTGATGGTGTTAATCGGCGGCGTGGCGGTGATCGCCATGCTATGGCTGGCATCAGGCGGCATTGGCGGTAATACCCAGCCAGGCCCTCTTATTGCCCTCTTTGTTTTCTGCGCGCTGGCCGCATTTGAGGCTCTGGCCCCGGTGACGGGCGCTTTCCAGCATCTTGGACAGGTGATCGCCTCTGCCCTGCGCATCACCCAGATTGCCGAACAGGAGCCTGAAGTCACGTTCAGTGCCGGGCAAACCACCGTGCCTGAGCAGGTGGCGCTGACGCTTGATAACGTGACCTTCGCCTATGACAAACAGGCGCAGAACGCGCTGGAGGGTATCAACCTTTCCGTTAATGCAGGGCAGCGGATTGCGATCCTCGGCCGTACCGGCTGCGGTAAGTCGACGCTGCTGCAGCTGCTGACGCGCGCCTGGGATCCACAGCACGGTCAGATTCGTTTTAATAACACGTTGCTGACTGATTTCAGCGAGCAGGCCCTGCGCAAGACCGTGAGCGTTGTTCCACAGCGCGTGCATCTGTTTAGCGCCACCCTGCGCGATAACCTGCTGCTGGCCGCGCCAGAGGCTTCGGACGATGATCTTCGCGCCGTACTGGAGCAGGTCGGACTGCAAAAGCTGCTTGAGGACGAAGGACTGAACAGCTGGCTGGGAGAAGGCGGTCGTCAGCTTTCCGGCGGAGAGCTGCGCCGTCTGGCCATTGCGCGTGCGCTGCTGCATGATGCACCTCTGATGCTGCTCGACGAACCTACAGAAGGGCTTGATGCGACAACCGAGAGTCAAATCCTTGATTTACTGGCAAACGTTATGGCAGGAAAAACCGTCCTGATGGTGACGCACCGCCTGCGCGGGCTGGCAAGTTTTGATCGGATAATTGTGATAGACAACGGACACATTATTGAGCAAGGTAGTCACGCAGAGCTGTTGGCGAAACAGGGTCGCTACTACCAGTTCAAACAGCGTCTGTAGACTATATTTGTAGCGTCCTCACTCGCGTACTGGAGTTTTGCTGTCATGCGCCTGGTCCAGCTTTCTCGTCATAACATCGCGTTTCCTTCGCCGGAGGGAGCGCTGCGTGAGCCCAACGGGCTGCTGGCCCTTGGCGGTGACCTTAGCCCTGCGCGGCTATTAATGGCCTACCAGCGCGGCATCTTCCCGTGGTTTTCTCCCGGCGACCCGATTTTATGGTGGTCTCCCGACCCGCGCGCCGTGCTGTGGCCAGCGCAGTTCCATCTGAGCCGCAGCATGAAGCGTTTCCATGCTAAATCCCCATATCGCGTCACGCTGAATCACGCCTTTGGGCAGGTGATAGAAGGCTGTGCCGAAGATCGCCATGAAGGGACGTGGATCACCCGCGATATCGTCAACGCCTACCACCAGCTCCATGAGCTTGGCTACGCCCACTCCATTGAGGTCTGGGAAAAGGGGGAACTGGTTGGCGGCATGTACGGCGTGGCGCAAGGGACGCTGTTTTGCGGCGAATCGATGTTCTCCCGTGCGGTTAACGCCTCGAAAACCGCGCTGCTGGTCTTCTGCGAGGCCTTTGCCCAGCGCGGCGGACGCCTGATCGATTGTCAGGTGCTCAACGAGCACACGGCCTCTCTCGGTGCAGTTGACATCCCGCGACGACAGTATATCGAGCATCTGGACGCCTGCCGTCAGGAGAAGCTCCCGCGCGACTTCTGGATCCCCAGAACGCTCTTTATGCCCAATGCTTAAATGTTTTCCGCATATTTTTTGTGAGGGTGTTATAATTATGCCGCAGAGTAGCTTCTGCCTGTTGCCCCGCCGCCGTTTGGGACCCTCGCTTCAGATAACGTCCTGACGTTTATCCTGTCGTCTCCCCTTTACGAATGCGCTTCCTGTTCGGTTGTACCGTGACGCTTGGGCAATGCGCCGAAACTGTTTTGCTGCGTTTTAATCGCGCAATTCTTTACTTAATTGATGAATTTCGGCATTATCTTGCCGGTTCAAAACTTGGTAGTGATACCCCAGAGGATTAGATGGCCAAAGAAGACAATATTGAAATGCAGGGTACCGTACTTGATACGTTGCCTAATACCATGTTTCGCGTAGAGCTGGAAAACGGTCACGTGGTAACTGCGCACATCTCCGGTAAAATGCGCAAAAACTACATCCGCATTTTGACGGGCGACAAAGTGACTGTTGAACTGACCCCGTACGACCTGAGCAAAGGCCGCATTGTCTTCCGTAGTCGCTAATTGTTTTCGCCTGTAATGGCAGATGAATATTTAAAAGGTCGGGATATTC
Source organism: Enterobacter sp. 725m/11 (assembly GCF_011683705.1). Taxonomy (NCBI): domain Bacteria; kingdom Pseudomonadati; phylum Pseudomonadota; class Gammaproteobacteria; order Enterobacterales; family Enterobacteriaceae; genus Enterobacter; species Enterobacter sp. 725m/11. Next base: position 98,718 of record NZ_JAAQOK010000006.1, read on the forward strand.
CCGGCCTTTTTTATTTATGGTCTTAGTGTGGCTGTGTCGGCAGATGTATAGTCATGCTCGGGTTCATAGGTACGATTAAATCTTCAGCTATCGCGTGGGTAATGTCATGCAGTAGTCCCGTCAGGTGCGGCAGCATATCGCGGTCAAAATGCGACACCAGCAACACATGATTCAACGCCCGGCAGTAATCACACTTTGTTTCTGTATCTTCCAGCAGCCATTCCTTTTGTCGCGGTTGTTCCGCTTCTTCCTCAAATTCCATCACCTGAAAATCACGCATGGATTCTGCGAGTCCGGTTTTAACTACTTCCAGATAAGCCCCGAGGCAACGACATACGGGCTGCGTTTGTGGGAGTGATTTGCAGTCGAGCAGGATTTCGGTGAGCAGGTTGCAGCGCTCGGCCAGGGTTGAGAGATCGGGGTTGAGGGAGAGTTCGCTATATAAATGGGCCAAATTGTTTTCTGTATTCATTGGGTAATTCCTTCACACACTTTGAATTTACCACCGCAGGAAACGCCAATTCGCTGGCGGCGGACGAAAAGGAATTGGCGTACCAGTGTGTGTGCTACTGGCGCTTCAAGAGAAGCTTCCGATTCGCCCGCCAGATGCAGAATTATACCCCTTTCCTTAGGGCGAACGAAGCCTTCAGCATTACTGCTGCTCACACACTTTCAGGACGCCAATCCCGGCACCTGATTTTGCAGGTGCGCCGCCATTCTATTACTGTGGTTTTATCCAGCAACAAACGTCGAAAGAAACTGGAAAGCGCCTCGCAAAATTCCTCTGCGGCCTGCTGCCCTCTCCCACAGCGAAAGGAAAAAAGCAGGCATAAAAAAACCGGGCTATAGCCCGGTTTTTAGACCTACGTAAGAAATCAGTGAGCCGCTTCCGGCTTGTGCTTCGCCGCACTCTGGAAATCGTACGTCAGCTCGTTCTTCGCCTGATCCAGCGCCACGGTCACCTGACCGCCGTCCACCAGCGAGCCAAACAGAAGCTCGTTCGCCAGCGGTTTCTTCAGGTTGTCCTGAATCACGCGCGCCATCGGACGGGCCCCCATCGCGCGGTCGTAGCCTTTCTCGGCCAGCCAGTTGCGGGCCTCCTGGCTCACTTCCAGCGAGACGCCTTTCTGATCCAGTTGAACCTGCAGCTCGACGATGAACTTATCCACCACCTGATGGATCACCTCGGTAGACAGGTGATCGAACCAGATAATGTTGTCCAGACGGTTACGGAACTCCGGCGTGAAGATCTTCTTGATCTCCTCCATCGCATCGGTGCTGTTATCCTGGTGGATCAGGCCGATGGATTTGCGCTCGGTTTCACGTACCCCGGCGTTAGTGGTCATCACCAGCACCACGTTGCGGAAGTCCGCCTTGCGCCCGTTGTTATCGGTCAGCGTCCCGTTGTCCATCACCTGCAACAGGATGTTGAACACGTCCGGATGCGCTTTCTCGATTTCATCAAGCAGCAGGACCGCATGCGGATGCTTGATCACCGCGTCAGTGAGCAGGCCGCCCTGGTCAAAGCCCACGTAGCCCGGAGGTGCACCAATCAAACGGCTGACGGTGTGACGCTCCATATACTCGGACATATCAAAGCGCAGCAGCTCGATGCCCAGCGCCTTAGAGAGCTGAACCGTCACCTCGGTTTTCCCCACGCCGGTCGGGCCGGCAAACAGGAAGGAACCAACGGGCTTGTGGTCATGCCCCAGGCCGGCACGGGCCATCTTGATCGCTTCGGTTAGGGCCTCAATGGCTTTATCCTGACCAAAGACCAGCATTTTCAGGCGATTGCCGAGGGTGCGCAGCGTATCGCGGTCGCTCTGAGAAACGCTCTTCTCAGGAATACGCGCGATGCGGGCGACCACGGACTCGATATCCGCCACGTTCACGGTTTTCTTACGCTTGCTGGCCGGCATCAGGCGCGCACGCGCCCCGGCCTCATCAATCACGTCAATCGCCTTATCCGGCAGGTGACGGTCGTTGATGTATTTCACCGCCAGCTCCACCGCCGCACGCACCGCTTTCGCGGTGTAACGCACGTCGTGGTGCGCTTCGTACTTGGTTTTCAGGCCGTTGATGATCTGCACCGTTTCGTCAACCGACGGCTCGGTGACGTCGATTTTCTGGAAACGACGCGCCAGCGCGCGATCTTTCTCAAAAATGTTGCTGAACTCCTGGTACGTCGTGGAGCCCATCACGCGGATCTTGCCGCTTGAAAGCAGCGGTTTGATCAGGTTTGCCGCATCCACCTGGCCACCGGAGGCCGCACCTGCGCCGATGATGGTGTGGATCTCATCGATAAACAGGATGCTGTTGGTGTCCTGCTCCAGCTGTTTCAACAGCGCCTTGAAGCGTTTTTCAAAATCACCGCGGTATTTAGTGCCCGCCAGCAGCGAGCCAATATCCAGCGAGTAGATGGTGCAGTCGGCAATCACTTCCGGCACGTCGCCCTGCACAATGCGCCAGGCAAGACCTTCGGCAATCGCCGTTTTACCCACGCCTGACTCGCCCACCAGTAGCGGGTTGTTCTTGCGGCGACGGCACAGCACCTGAATCGCGCGCTCCAGCTCTTTATCGCGGCCAATCAGCGGGTCGATGCCGCCAACGCGAGCAAGCTGATTAAGGTTGGTGGTGAAGTTTTCCATACGATCCTCCCCGCCTGCTTGCTCTTCATTGTTATTGACCTGATTGCTGGAATCCGATGCCTGGTTAGGCTCGTCTTTGCGCGTTCCGTGAGAAATAAAGTTAACCACGTCGAGGCGGCTGACTTCGTGTTTGCGCAGCAGATAGGCAGCCTGTGACTCCTGCTCGCTGAAGATGGCGACTAAGACGTTTGCGCCAGTCACTTCGCTACGTCCGGAAGACTGGACGTGGAATACCGCGCGCTGCAGCACGCGCTGGAAGCTGAGCGTCGGCTGCGTGTCGCGCTCCTCTTCACTGGCTGGCAGCACCGGTGTGGTTTGTTCGATGAAGGCTTCGAGTTCCTGACGTAGCGCCACCAGATCCACGGAGCAGGCTTCCAGCGCTTCGCGGGCAGATGGGTTGCTAAGCAGTGCGAGCAGTAAATGCTCGACGGTCATAAACTCATGTCGGTGCTCACGCGCTCTGGCGAAAGCCATGTTTAAACTGAGTTCCAGTTCTTGATTGAGCATAGGCACCTCCCCCAATTTTATGCCTTATCAGGCCTTTTCCAGCGTACACAGCAACGGATGCTCGTTCTCCCTCGCATAGTCGTTCACCATCGCCACTTTGGTTTCCGCCACTTCGGCGGTAAAAATGCCGCAGATAGCTTTGCCACGATAATGAACGGTAAGCATCAGTTGCGTTGCACGTTCTACATCATAAGAAAAGAACTTTTGTAGCACGTCAATAACAAATTCCATCGGCGTGTAATCATCGTTCATTAACATAACTTTATACATAGATGGCGGTTTTAGCGCGTCGCGCACTTTATCTTCCGCCAGCTGGTCAAAATCCAGCCAGTCGTTGGTCTTACCCATTTTGCATAACCACTTTGAATCTACCTCAGATGTTAGATAACAATCATCTATTACTGTCATCCGCGATGTCTGTCACAAACTGTTGCAATAGCGTTAACTGCTTCAAACTTTGGTTGATTATTGTCCCAACTCCAGCGCCAAACGCTTGACGACGTCTTTCGTTTATCTAAATTGTACAAGCGTGAGATGGCGAGGTTTTGAACAGCCCCCACTCCACCACCGGTTCATTCCATCTTAATTTATAAGATTTACGAAGGATGTCGAAGCATGGAAATGGGTACTGTTAAGTGGTTCAACAACGCCAAGGGGTTTGGCTTCATCTGCCCCGAAGGCGGCGGCGAAGATATCTTCGCTCACTATTCCACCATTCAGATGGATGGTTACAGGACGCTCAAAGCCGGGCAGTCCGTCCGGTTCGATGTACACCAGGGACCAAAAGGCAATCATGCAAGCCTAATCGTACCCGTTGAAGCAGAAACGGTTGCATAGCTCTCTGTTTTATTGTGTACATCACGCAGTCAAAATGCCAGCCCGATCGGCTGGCATTTTTATTTTCGGGTTATTCCCGAGCCAGCGCGTCCACCGGATCCAACCGCGCCGCGTTGCGCGCAGGCAGCCAGCCAAACAAAATCCCGGTAAAGGTGGAACACAAAAACGCGGTGAGTATCGCCATCGGCGAGAAGCCAATCTCCCAGCCGGGTAAAAAAAGCTGGAGCGCAAAGGCAATCATCATCGAGAGCGCAATGCCCATCGCGCCGCCCACCAGGCATACCAGCACCGCTTCAATTAAAAACTGCTGAAGCACGTCGCTGGCCCTGGCCCCGACCGCCATGCGGATGCCAATCTCCCGGGTGCGTTCAGTTACCGACACCAGCATGATATTCATCACCCCGATACCGCCAACAACCAGCGAGATCACCGCCACCAGCGTCAGGAACAACTGAAGAGTACGTGTGGTCTTTTCCGCCGTTTTCAAGAGGCCGTCCATATTCCAGGTGAAGAAATCCTTCTTCCCATGGCGCAACGTTAACAGCCGTTCCAGCTGCTGTTCCGCCAGCGCGCTGTCGTAGCCCTCCTTCACGCGCACGGTGATGGAGTTAAGCCACGACTGGCCCATAATCCGCCCGGAGATGGTGGTATACGGCAGCCAGACGCGTAGGATCTTGCTGCTGCCGAACATCGACTGCTTCTCTTCCGCCACGCCAATGACCGTGGCAGGCATGTTGCCGACGAGGATCACTTCGCCCACCACGTTCGCTTTATTGGGGAAAAGCTGCCTGCGCGAGTTGGCGTCCAGCACCACCACCTGCGCCCTCCCCGCCAGCTGTTCGGCGTTGAAGGTGGCGCCTTCGCTGAAGGTCATGCCGTAGACGTTGAAGTAGTCGCCGCTCACGCCGTTGGCGCTGGCCGCCACGTCGATGTTGCCGTAGCGCAGACGCAGGTTTTGCGAGACCGCAGGCGTGGCGGAGTTCACCCACGGTTGCTTCTGAATCGCCGCCAGATCGTCATACTTGAGCGCCTGCTGATACTGCGGCTCGTCGTCGCCGAAGTCTTTGCCGGGATAAACGTCAATGGTGTTGGTCCCGATGGCGCGGATATCCGCCAGCACCAGTTGCTTGGCCGCGTCGCCCACCACCACAATCGACACCACCGAGGCAATACCGATAATGATGCCGAGCATGGTCAGCAGGGTGCGCATTTTGTTGGCCGCCATCGCCAGCCAGGCCATGGTCAGCGCTTCACGAAAGCCGCTGGAGAACTGCGCCCAGCCGGTCGACGCAGGCAGCGCTTCCTTCGGTGCCGCCGCGCGGGACTCACGCGGCGGCGGGTTGCTCACCAGCTCGCCGTCGTGGATCTCTATAATCCGTTCGGCCTGCGCCGCTACCTGCGGATCGTGGGTAACGATAATCACCGTGTGGCCCTGATCGCGCAGCTGGTGCAGGATCGCCATCACCTCTTCGCCGGAGCGGCTGTCGAGCGCCCCGGTCGGTTCATCCGCGAGGATCACCTGCCCGCCGTTCATCAGGGCGCGGGCAATACTCACGCGCTGCTGCTGGCCGCCGGACAGCTGCGACGGCTGGTACTCCACCCGCTCCGCCAGCCCCAGACGCGTTAACAGCGCCTTCGCGCGCTCAAGGCGTTTCTTCCGCTCAACGCCCGCATACACCGCGGGAACCTCCACGTTCTGCGCCGCGCTCAGGTGAGAGAGCAAGTGGTAACGCTGGAAGATAAAGCCAAAGTGTTCCCGGCGCAGCTTCGCCAGCGCGTCGCCGTCCAGCGTCGAGACGTCCGTCCCGGCCACGCGGTACGTACCGCTGGTGGGTTTATCCAGACAGCCGAGAATGTTCATCAGCGTCGATTTACCGGAGCCCGATGCGCCTACAATCGCCACCATCTCGCCCGCTTCGACGCGCAGGGAGATGCCCTTCAGCACCTCCACCGGGCCGTCGCCGGACGGATAGCTGCGACGAATGTCCTTCAGCTCAAGCAGCGCGGTCATTTAGCGGCTCCGGGCAGGCTTTCGCTGACAACAACCTCCTCGCCCTCTTCCAGCCCTTTCTCCACCACCACGTCGGTGTCGTTGCGCGCGCCAATCACCACCTCGCGCTCGCGCGTTTCACCGTTGCGCAGCACTTTCACCTTGTAGCGATTGTCCCCGGCGGATTCACCCAGCGCGGAGAGCGGAACGGTCAGCACGTTCTTCACGCCGGTCAGTTGGATGTGCACCTGCGCGGTCATGTCCAGGCGCAGCACGCCCTTCGGGTTTGGCACTTCAAAACGCGCATAGTAGAAAATGGCGTCGTTAACCTTTTCCGGCGTCGGCAGAATGTCTTTCAGCACGCCTTCGTAGCGGGTCTGCGGATCGCCGAGTACGGTAAACCAGGCATTCTGCCCCGGCTTAAGATGGATCACGTCCGCCTCGGAGACCTGGGCCTTCACCAGCATGGTGCTCATGTCCGCCAGCGTCAGAATGTTTGGCGCCTGCTGGGCGGCAATCACCGTCTGGCCCTGCAGCGTGGTAATTTGCGTCACTTCCCCGGCCATCGGCGCGACGATTTTTGTGTAATCAAGATTGGTTTTCGCCGTATCCAGCGAGGCCTGGTTACGCTTGATTTGCGCGTCGATCGTGCCAATCTGCGCCTGTTTCACCGCCAGTTCAGTCGCGGCGGTGTCTAAATCCTGTTTCGAGATAGCCTGGGTTTTCGCCAGCGCCTGCTGGCGCGTCAGCGTCACCTGCGCCAGGTTACGCTCTGCCTGCGCCTGCGCACGCTGCGCGCGCAGTTCCATCAGCGTCGCTTCCACTTCGCGGATCTGGTTCTCAGCCTGCTCGGGATCGATAACGCCAAGCAGCTGGCCTTTTTTCACCTTGTCGCCAATCTCTACCGACAGCGTTTTCAGCTGGCCGCTGACCTGAGCGCCGACGTCAACTTTGCGCAGCGCATCAAGTTTGCCCGTCGCAAGGACATTTTGCTGCAGTTCACCCGGACGAACGATCAGCGTCTGGTACTGCGGCACAGGCGCGTTAAGCACCTGCCATAACCAGAATCCACCGGCTACAATCACCAGCGCCAGCAGCAGAAACAGCGTTCTGCGTTTTCCCTTGAGGTTCATAAATATTCCAAATAAATGTTCTGGCAATAATAAACGTTGATTCTATCTAAACGACTCCTTAACGAAACCCCTGTTCTCCGAAATCACCCTAATTTGTTTACAAGACGTTGATATTTCCCCTGCTGAAATAGCGGTATTCCAAAAGACTCAGGATTTATCATGTCTTCTATCGTCGATACACCTCTTCCAAACCTGACGCAGCCGACATCCGGCTGGCAGCTCTTCAAAAATCTGGCGTTCGGCAAGATCGCGCCCGGCCTTGCATGGCAGAACCCCGCCTATCGCCGTAAGTTCATGCTGCGTTCTCTGGCGACGCCCGTGAGCACCTCTCGCCTGTTAACAAACCTCGCTAAGCAGCCGCGTTTGATGCAGATGCTGCAGGTGCAGCCCGGTCTGCCGTGTCGGCTTCATCGTCCCTGGCTGACGGTGAAGATGGATCGCCAGCACGCGCTGGAATCCCTGAACTGGCATTATCAGGCCATGAGCCGCCAGCTCCCGGCCACGCTCCTGAAGGGCTATCTTTCGACGCAGGGGACTACACTGCTGACCTTAACCGGGAAAGATGAACAGCAATTTACCGTCCGCCTGTGTGCCGATGCGTTCCTGGATAAAGAGGGAGAGGCCACCCTCACCTTCTGCGACGTTCAGAATACGGTGCTGGCGGAGCTAACCTTTACGCTCTGCCAGTTTGAAGGAAAATCGACGCTGTTCATCGGCGGTTTGCAGGGCGCGAAAGCGCATGTTCCCCATGAGCTGATCCAGAAAGCGACGAAGGCCTGCCACGGTCTGTTCCCGAAACGCCTGCTGGTTGAAGCCGCCATGACGTTCGGCGCCGCATTCCCGGTCGCGCAGATTGTTGCCGTCAGTAATGCCACCCATATTTATCGCAGCTGGCGCTACCGCAAGAAAAAAGAGGGAAAACTGCTGGCCGATTACGACGGCTTCTGGAGTTCCCTCGGTGGGGAAAAACAGGAGAGCGGCCACTTTATGCTGCCGCTTGCCATGCCGCGTAAACCCGTAGAAGAGATCGCGAGCAAAAAACGCGCCGAATACCGTCGCCGCTACGCGCTGCTGGATAGCCTGATTCAGCAGGTGAAACAGGCGACCGAACGTTAATCCGCCCTTCCGCGTGCCAGCCACAGCACGCGGGAGAACATTTTCCGCAGCAGGGTCGGAACCGCCTCTACGCCCCGCCTTCCCGCTTCCGTCGCCACTTCAATGGCTAAGTCCGGTTTCGACGAACGGTGAATAGCTTTGGCGATCACGCGCCGCATGTTCATCGGGACGTCGACCGGCACCATCGCAATGCGGTGGAATACGTCGTCAAAGCCCTGACGGTACATAAAATGCTCCATGTCCATCGCGGGCAGCATCGTTAAATGATCCCGTTCTTCTTCCCGCTCGTTGTTCAGCAGGCTGCGCACGGTTGAGGCATATTTTTTCCCCGCCTCGTCGCCGTCCACCAGCACATGCCATTCAATTCCCATTCGGCGGGCAAATTTTATCAGAGGTTTTAATCCCGACTGGGCAAATTCGATCACCTTAATACCTTCGGCATCAAAATGGTGGCCGCACTGGCGCGCCAGTTCGTTGATGACCCAGGTCTCCGTTTCCCCCTCCACCAGCAGCCAGCAGCGGGCGAAGAGCGACGAGGCGCGATTAAAGCGTATATGAAACGCGATTCGCCGCCCGTCTTCGGCGTTCATCCCGCCGGGCCCGAGGCGGTATGCGGATACGCGGGAGGACTCGCGCACCAGACGGCAGATGTGCTCCACCGGCGTCAGCGATAGCAGCTCACCGGAGTTGGTGGTGGTAATCCGTTGGAGCGGCAGCAGATTCAGCAGGTGCCACGCCACGGAGAGCATGATGGGGTGCAGGCGCGTTTCCGGATCTTCCACCAGCAGCAGCGGGCGGGCATCCCGGTCAAGACGTACGGTGCCCTTCGCCTGCAGAAGCGTTGAAAACAGCCCCAGCAAAATCACCCGATGGGTACGCCCGCCGGGCCGGTCGATCATCCGGTTGATGATGTCGAGATAGCGCCAGCTGCGCTGTTCATCATGAGAACGGCGGCGCATCAAACGATGGCGCGACTCCGAGGTGCCCTGCTCGGAAAAATAGTGCTCCAGCAGTTGCACCATCGCCGACAGCCCCTGACGAATTTGACCATCGGTGAGGTTTTGCGGACGCGACACCAGCTCTCGCGCCAGGAAATCCAGCTCGCGGGCGGTGACTTCCACCTCCGGCATATTCGGTACGGTGCCGTTACGAATACGGCGCATAAAGCGCGCATCGCGCAGGCGTAACACCGGCGTCAGGCGGATAAGATGACGCGCCAGATCGTCGATATTCTCCAGCGGAATCGGGTTGGCTTTCTCATCGAGGAATTCACGCAGGGTCAGTACCCCCTCGTTTTCCGCCATCTCACCTTCCAGCCGATAGAAAATCCGGTGGAAACCGTCGTCGCAGGGCACCCAGCAGGGCGACAGCGGGCGGAAGCGACGCACGCGGTGACGGCCGGGTTCGGATTCACGGAACGTCAGGATGATATGCAGGTGCTTCTCGCGGCCCGCGATATCGCCGGGCGGGAACCAGAAATCATCGTGGACGAAGTGATACAGCTTATCTTCGGGTGAAAGCAGCAGCGTCAGCGCATCCAGCAGGCTGGACTTACCCCACGCGTTCTCGCCGATCAGGACGTTGTTCTGCTCCAGCTGCAGCGACAGGCGGTTAATACCGCGAAACCCGACAATTTCCACACGTTCGAGAAGCATAAATCCCCCGCGAAATGATCACTTTTTCCTTTAAGTTATCAGCAGTATAGCGGCAGGAACCCTGGCACGACAGCAGAACATTCAACCTTGCGGGATTTGAACTATGCTCTATTTACCGCTGATTTGAACAAGGATTGACATCACATTGCCTTAAATCAAATTAACCGAATTTATTTAAGTGGCGAAGGGATGTTGTTGGTTTTTAAAATACGGGCTCTTTGAGTCGTCATCCCTTTATGGCGATATATCCCGCGCGCGGGAAAACGCGTGGAAAATTATTTTGAGGTGGTTATGTTTAGAAAATTGGCAGCAGAATGCTTTGGTACATTCTGGCTGGTATTTGGTGGCTGCGGTAGCGCCGTTCTGGCAGCAGCATTCCCGGAATTAGGTATTGGTTTTGTCGGCGTCGCGCTGGCCTTTGGCTTAACCGTATTAACCATGGCTTTCGCCGTGGGGCATATTTCCGGCGGTCATTTTAACCCGGCGGTGACATTAGGCTTATGGGCGGGCGGGCGTTTCCCGGCGAAAGAGGTTATTGGCTACATCGTGGCGCAGGTGGTTGGCGGTATTATTGCGGCGGGCGTGCTGTACGTCATTGCCAGCGGTAAAGCAGGCTTTGACGCGGCGGCCAGCGGCTTCGCCTCTAACGGCTTCGGCGAACACTCTCCGGGCGGTTATTCCATGCTTTCTGCCATTGTAATTGAAATTGTACTGACCGCAGGGCTCCTGCTGGTGATCCACGGTGCAACCGACAAACACGCGTCTGCAGGCTTCGCTCCCATCGCCATTGGTCTGGCGCTGACGCTGATCCACCTGATCTCCATTCCGGTGACCAACACCTCCGTTAACCCGGCGCGCAGCACCGCCGTCGCCATTTTCCAGGGCGGCTGGGCGCTTGAACAGCTGTGGCTGTTCTGGGTGATGCCGATCGTCGGCGGTATTCTGGGCGGCGTGCTGTACCGCACTCTGCTGGAAAAACGCGATTAATCTTTCCCTCCCTCTCCCCGTGGGAGAGGGCCGGGGTGAGGGCAACAGGCCGCACCCCCACATAGACACAAGCCGGGTAAGGCGCAGCCGCCACCCGGCTTTTTTATTGCTCCTTTACCTGACAGCCTTTATTGGGTAGTGTCTCTGGCGCTTAACAGAAACTCAAAAGGACCGGCTGTTCATGTTTTCAGGACTCCTCATTATTCTGCTGCCCCTGATTGTGGGCTATCTTATTCCGCTGCGTCATGAATCGGCCTTAAAGCTTATTAACCGTTTTCTCAGCTGGATTGTTTACGTCATTCTGTTCTTTATGGGGATCAGCCTGGCCTTCCTGGATAATCTGGCGACAAATTTACTTTCCATCCTGCATTATTCTGCGGTCACCGTGGTGGTTATTTTGCTGTGCAATATTGCCGCCCTGCTGTGGCTGGAACGCACTATTCCGTGGAAAAATAATCACCACCAGGAAAAGCTTCCCTCCCGAATTGCAATGGCGCTGGAATCATTAAAGCTCTGCGGCGTCGTGGTGCTTGGATTTCTTCTGGGCCTTACCGGATGGACATTTTTGCAGCACGCGACGGACGCCAGCGAATATACCCTGATCTTCCTGCTGTTCCTGATTGGTATTCAGCTGCGAAATAACGGTATGACGCTGAAACAGATTGTCCTGAACCGTCGGGGAATGATCGTTGCCGTTATGGTTGTCGTCAGCTCCATGGTCGCGGGCGTGATTAATGCCTTTATTCTCGATCTGCCGCTAAAAACCGGCCTGGCGATGGCCTCCGGGTTTGGCTGGTACTCCCTCTCCGGTATTCTGCTGACCGAATCCTTCGGCCCGGTGATCGGCAGCGCTGCCTTTTTTAACGATCTGGCTCGAGAGCTGATTGCCATCATGCTGATCCCGGGTCTGGTTCGCCGCAGCCGCTCGACGGCACTGGGCCTGTGCGGCGCCACGTCGATGGACTTTACCCTGCCGGTCCTCCAGCGGTCGGGCGGGCTGGAGATGGTGCCCGCAGCCATCGTTCACGGCTTTATTTTGAGCCTGCTGGTTCCCGTCCTGATGGCGTTTTTCTCTGCCTGATACCTCTGTGGCGGTAGGGCTCCTGCCGCCAAAATTGCGCTAAATCAATCTCCCTCTATTTTGTCGCAGAAAGCTCTTTTCACCGTTCTGGCACAGGCATACCCTTAAACATGTATATTAAATATAACTTTTACAGGTGTGATTATGTTTTGTGTGCAATGTGAACAAACCATCCGTACCCCGGCAGGCAATGGCTGCTCTTACGCGCAGGGTATGTGCGGTAAAACCGCAGAAACATCAGACCTGCAGGATCTGCTGATAGCCGCCCTGCATGGTCTTTCCGCCTGGGCCTTCAAAGCCCGTGAATACGGCATCGTCGACCATTACGTCGACAGCTTCGCGCCGCGCGCGTTTTTCTCCACGCTGACTAACGTCAACTTCGATTCTCCGCGCATCGTCGGCTATGCCCGCGAAGCGATTGCCCTGCGCGAAGCTTTGAAAGCGCAGTGCCTGAATGCCGATACCAGTGCCCGCGTGGACAACCCAATGGCGGAGCTTCAGCTGGTGAGCGACGACCTGGGCGAGCTACAGCGCCAGGCCGCAGAATTTACCCCTAATAAGGACAAAGCGGCGATTGGCGAGAATATCCTCGGCCTGCGTCTGCTGTGCCTGTACGGCCTGAAAGGTGCAGCGGCTTATATGGAACACGCGCACGTTCTCGGGAAGTCAGATAACGACATTTACGCCCAGTACCATAAAATTATGGCGTGGCTCGGCACCTGGCCTTCCGACATGAACGCCCTGCTCGAGTGCGCAATGGAAATCGGCCAGATGAACTTCAAGGTCATGAGCATTCTGGATGCCGGTGAAACCAGCACCTACGGTCATCCGACCCCGACGCAGGTCAACGTCAAAGCGACCGAAGGCAAATGCATCCTGATTTCCGGGCACGACCTGAAAGATCTCTACAACCTGCTGAAGCAGACCGAAGGCACCGGCGTTAACGTCTATACCCACGGCGAAATGCTGCCCGCCCACGGCTACCCGGAACTGCGCAAGTTCAAGCATCTGGCGGGTAACTACGGCAGCGGCTGGCAGAATCAGCAGGTAGAGTTCGCCCGCTTCCCTGGCCCTATCGTGATGACCTCCAACTGCATCATCGACCCTACCGTGGGCGCGTATGACGACCGCATCTGGACCCGCAGCATCGTCGGCTGGCCGGGCGTGAGCCACCTTGAAGGCGACGATTTCGGTCCGGTTATCGAGCAGGCGCAGCAGATGGCGGGCTTCCCGTACAGCGAAATCGAACATCTGATCACCGTTGGCTTCGGTCGCGAAACGCTGCTGGGTGCGGCAGATTCTCTGATTGACCTCGTCAGCCGTGAAAAGCTGCGCCACATCTTCCTCGTTGGGGGATGCGACGGCGCGCGCGGCGAGCGTAACTACTTCACCGATTTCGCCACCAGCGTGCCGGATGATTGCCTGATCCTGACCCTGGCGTGCGGTAAATACCGTTTCAACAAGCTGGACTTCGGCAACATCGAAGGCCTGCCGCGCCTGATTGATGCAGGCCAGTGCAACGATGCTTACTCGGCCATCATTCTGGCGGTCACGCTGGCGGAAAAACTCGGCTGCGGCGTCAACGATCTGCCGCTGTCGCTGGTGCTCTCCTGGTTCGAGCAGAAAGCGATTGTCATTCTGCTTACCCTGCTCTCTCTCGGCGTGACCAACATCGTAACCGGCCCGACCGCGCCAGGCTTCCTGACGCCGGACCTGCTGGCGGTGCTGAACGAGAAATTCGGTCTGCGTTCCGTGACCAACGTTGAAGATGATATGAAGCAACTGCTGAGCGCGTAAGGAGCGATTCATGACCATGCCAACCTCACAATGTCCGTGGCGGATGCAGGTTCATCACATCCATCAGGAGACGCCGGATGTGTGGACGCTGTCGCTGCTCTGCCACGACTACTATCCGTACCGTGCGGGCCAGTATGCGCTGGTCAGCGTTCGCAACTCGGCGGACACGCTTCGCGCCTATACGATCTCCTCCACGCCGGGCGTGAGCGAGTACATTACGCTCACTATCCGCCGCATTGATGACGGTGCAGGCTCTCAGTGGCTGACCCGTGACGTGAAGCGCGGAGATTACATCTGGCTGTCTGACGCGCAGGGGGATTTCACCTGTGACGATAAGGCAGACAATAAATTCCTGCTGCTGGCGGCGGGCTGTGGCGTAACGCCGATCATGTCGATGCGCCGCTGGCTGGCGAAGAACCGCCCGCAGGCCGACGTGCAGACAATCTTCAGCGTGCGCTCTCCGGAAGATGTGATTTTTGCCGATGAGTGGCGTAATTATCCGGTGACGCTGGTGGCGGAACACAACGCGACCCACGGTTTTGTGCCCGGTCGCCTGAGCCGCGAGCTGCTGCAAAGCGTGCCGGACATTGCGAACCGTACCGTGATGACCTGCGGCCCGGCGCCGTACATGGATATCGTGGAGAAAGAAGTTAGAGCGCTTGGCGTGACCCGCTTCTTCAAAGAGCAGTTCTTCACGCCGGTGGCGGAAGCGGCAACCAGCGGGATTCAGTTCACCAAACTGCAGCCCGCACAGACCTTCTTTGGCCGCGTGGGCACCACGCTGCTGGAAGCGCTGGAAAGCAACAAGGTGCCGGTAGTCGCGGCCTGCCGTGCGGGCGTGTGCGGCTGCTGTAAAACGAAAGTGGTTTCCGGGGAATATACCGTCACCAGCACCATGACGCTTTCCGACGCGGAAATTGCCGAGGGTTACGTGCTGGCGTGCTCGTGCCACCCGCAGGGGGATTTGGTCCTCGCATAAGCGATAAACGTTCGATCGTAGGCCCGGTAAGCGTCAGCGCCACCGGGCTTTTTTGCCGGGTGGCACTGCGTTTACCCGGCCTACGTTGTGCATGCTGCCTGTACGGCAGTGAACTGGAACAATGTACACCTATCACCTTGTCAGATAAAGAATTCCCCTAAAAAATACCCCTTAAACCCTTTTTTCATCACAAATAATTCCGCTTAATAAAATCAAAGACTTAAAAACCTCCAAAAAAAGGGTCCAGAGACCCTTATATTTTTAGCACCCAGCTTTATTGCCAAGCAGGCGCTTTCCCTAACGCAAACCGCCCTGCCCCTAAACACGCCACCGCCAGCGAGCCAACAAAGAAGTACACCAGACTTTCAATCGCCCATGCCCCAACCTTATCGAGCGCGAACGTTTCACCCACTCCCACCATCAGCCATGCCACGATCATCGTAAACGCCAGCACCAGCGCGGCCGGGCGCGTAAAGAGCCCGACAATAATCAGGATCGGTGCCACCACTTCGCCAATCAACACGCCGTAGGCAATAAATCCTGGCAGCCCTATCTCTACCAGCATGCCGCTGATAAAGCCCACGCCACCAAACAGCTTATGCAAACCGTGAAAAAGCATCAGCCCACCGACGGCAAGTCGTAACAAGAGTTTGCCGATATCGTCGCACGATAGCTTTTCATTAACAGCAATTAACAATGATTTAACCATTTGAAATGATTCCTGTTTTCACTGAGGCATCACCAGATTATGCCGAAGCGTGGCGCGTGAAAAGCACCTTTTAAATGGGGGGATTTGACGGGCAATACAGTGACTTTCTTCTAAGCTTGTAAGCGATATCACAAAAAGGAGACGGACAACCATGAAACAAACCGTGGCTGCATATATAGCGAAAACGCTCGAACAGGCTGGCGTAAAACGTATCTGGGGCGTGACCGGCGATTCCCTGAACGGGCTCAGCGACAGCCTGAACAAGATGAAAACCATCGAATGGATGCCGACCCGTCATGAGGAGGTCGCTGCCTTCGCCGCCGGTGCCGAAGCGCAGCTCACAGGAGAACTGGCCGTGTGTGCAGGCTCGTGCGGGCCTGGCAACCTGCATCTGATCAACGGCCTGTTCGACTGTCACCGTAATCACGTGCCGGTGCTGGCGATTGCCGCCCATATCCCCTCTTCCGAAATCGGCAGCGGCTATTTTCAGGAGACGCATCCGCAGGAGCTGTTCCGTGAATGCAGCCACTACTGTGAGCTGGTTTCATCCCCGGAGCAGATCCCGCAGGTGCTGGCGATCGCCATGCGCAAAGCCGTGCTAAACCGTGGCGTTTCCGTGGTCGTTATCCCGGGAGACGTGGCGCTCAAGGCTGCACCTGAAGGGGCCAGCACCCACTGGTATCACGCTCCGCAGCCGGTGGTAACGCCAGCCGAAGAGGAGCTGAAAAAGCTGGCGCAGCTGCTGCGTTACTCCAGCAATATCGCCCTGATGTGCGGCAGCGGCTGTGCGGGCGCGCATAAAGAGCTGCTGGAATTTGCCGGAAAGCTTAAAGCGCCGATCGTCCACGCCCTGCGCGGCAAAGAGCACGTCGAATACGATAACCCGTACGATGTGGGCATGACCGGGCTGATCGGTTTTTCTTCCGGCTTCCACACCATGATGAACGCCGACACGTTGATCCTGCTCGGCACCCAGTTCCCGTACCGCGCGTTCTACCCGACGGACGCCAAAATCATTCAGATTGATATCAACCCGGCCAGCATCGGTGCGCACAGCAAGGTCGATATGGCGCTGGTGGGCGATATTAAATCCACCCTTGCCGCCCTGCTGCCGCTGCTGGAAGAGAAAACCGACCGCAAATTCCTGGATAAGGCATTGAGCGATTATCGCGACGCGCGCAAGGGGCTGGACGACCTCGCCAAACCGAGCGACAAAGCCATTCATCCGCAGTATCTGGCGCAGCAGATCAGCCATTTTGCGGACGACGACGCTATTTTTACCTGCGATGTCGGCACGCCAACCGTCTGGGCGGCGCGCTACCTGAAGATGAACGGCAAACGTCGCCTGCTCGGCTCGTTCAACCACGGCTCGATGGCCAACGCCATGCCGCAGGCGCTGGGGGCAAAAGCGACGGCACCGGAGCGTCAGGTCGTGGCGATGTGCGGCGATGGCGGGTTCAGCATGCTGATGGGGGATTTCCTGTCGGTGGTGCAGATGAAGCTTCCGCTGAAAATCGTGGTCTTTAACAACAGCGTGCTGGGCTTCGTGGCGATGGAGATGAAGGCCGGAGGCTATCTGACGGACGGCACCGAGCTGCACGACACCAACTTTGCCCGCATCGCCGAAGCGTGCGGCATCACCGGCATTCGCGTGGAGAAAGCCTCAGAGGTGGATGAAGCCCTGCAGCGCGCCTTCTCCATCGACGGTCCGGTACTGGTTGACGTCGTCGTCGCCAAAGAAGAGCTGGCGATCCCGCCGCAGATCAAGCTGGAACAGGCCAAAGGTTTTAGCCTCTACATGCTGCGCGCCATCATTAGCGGGCGCGGTGACGAAGTGATCGAACTGGCAAAAACCAACTGGCTCAGGTAAAACGTTTCGCATGACCTCTTAAAATAAAGGGATGTGAAATGATTGATTTGCGTAGTGATACCGTTACCCGCCCGAGCCGCGCCATGCTCGAAGAGATGATGGCCGCCCCGGTCGGGGACGACGTCTACGGCGATGACCCGACGGTCAACGAACTGCAGCGCTATGCGGCAGAGCTGAGCGGCAAGGAGGCCGCGCTGTTCCTGCCGACCGGCACGCAGGCTAACCTGGTGGCGCTGCTCAGCCACTGCGAGCGCGGTGAAGAGTATATCGTCGGCCAGGGTGCGCATAACTACCTGTACGAAGCTGGCGGCGCGGCGGTGCTCGGTAGCATCCAGCCGCAGCCGATTGACGCCGCGCCGGACGGCTCCCTGCCGCTGGATAAAGTCGCGGCAAAAATCAAAGCTGACGATATTCACTTCGCCCGCACCAGGCTGCTCAGCCTCGAAAACACCCACAACGGTAAAGTGCTGCCGCGCGAATACCTGAAAGCGGCGTGGGAATTCACTCGCGAGCGCAGGCTCGGCCTGCACGTCGATGGCGCACGCATTTTCAATGCCGTGGTGGAGTACGGCTGCGAGCTGAAAGAGATAACGCAATATTGCGACTCGTTCACCATTTGCCTCTCAAAAGGGCTGGGTACGCCGGTGGGTTCGCTGCTGGTCGGCAGCGCAGACTACATCAAGCGCGCCAACCGCTGGCGTAAAATGACCGGCGGCGGCATGCGTCAGGCGGGCATTCTGGCGGCTGCGGGACTGTACGCGTTAAAAAATAACGTGGCGCGCCTCAAGGACGATCATGACAACGCCGCGTGGATGGCAACGCAGCTGCGCGAGATCGGCGCGGACGTGATGCGTCACGACACCAACATGCTGTTTGTGCGCGTGGGCGACGAGCACGCCGCTGCGCTGGGTGAGTTTATGAAAGCGCGTGGCGTGCTGATCAATGCCTCCCCGGTCGTGCGCCTGGTGATGCATCTCGACGTGAGCCGCGAACAGCTGGCGGACGTGGTGAAACACTGGCAGGCGTTTTTACAGCGTTAAGGAGCATCACGTGCCGCAACGTATTCTGGTGCTCGGCGCCAGCGGATATATCGGTCAGCACCTCACTACTGCATTAAGCCAGCAGGGGCATCAGGTGCGGGCAGCGGCACGCAATACCGAGCGTCTGCAAAAGCTTGGTTTGCCTGGCGTGACCTGTCACAACGTCGATCTCAACTGGCCGAAGGAACTCCCCGCGCTGCTGGAAGGGGTCGACACGCTTTACTACCTGGTCCACAGCATGGGCGAAGGCGGGGATTTTATCGCCCACGAGCGTCAGGTGGCGATGAACGTCCGCGATGCCCTGCTGCAAACCCCGGTTAAGCAGGTGATTTTTTTAAGCTCGCTCCAGGCACCCGAACACGAGCAGTCCGACCATCTGCGCGCCCGCCAGCTGACGGCAGACACGCTGCGCGGGGCGAATATTCCCGTCACCGAACTGCGCGCCGGGATCATCGTCGGCGCGGGTTCCGCCGCCTTCGAAGTAATGCGCGATATGGTCTACAACCTGCCGGTGCTGACCCCGCCGCGCTGGGTGCGCTCGCGCACCACGCCGATTGCGCTGGAAAATTTGCTCCACTATCTGGTGGCCCTGCTGGATCACCCGGCAGAGCAACACCGCGTGCTGGAGGCGGCAGGCCCGGAAGTGCTGAGCTATCAGGAGCAGTTCGAACATTTCATGCGCGTCAGCGGACGCCGCCGCTGGCTGATCCCCATCCCCTTCCCGACCCGCTGGATTTCGGTGTGGTTTTTGAATGTCATCACCTCGGTTCCCCCAACGACTGCCAAAGCACTGATCCAGGGGCTAAAGCACGATCTGCTGGCGGACGATCGCGCGCTGCGCGCCTTGATCCCCCAGAACCTGATCCGCTTTGACGACGCGGTGCGCCATACGCTGAAAGAAGAAGAGAAGCTGGTGAACTTCAGCGACTGGGGCTACGACGCGCAGGCCTTTGCCCGCTGGCGCCCCGAGTACGGCTATTACCCGAAACAGGCGGGCTGCACGGTAAAAACCTCTGCCAGCCTTCACGCGCTGTGGGAGGTGGTGAACCAGATCGGCGGCAAAGAGCGCTATTTCTTCGGTAATATCCTCTGGCAGACGCGCGGTGCGATGGATCTGCTGGTCGGTCACCGGCTGGCGAAAGGCCGCCCGGCGCATCCGTATCTTAAGCCAGGCGATGCGGTCGACAGCTGGAAGGTGATCGTCGTCGAGCCGGAAAAACAGCTGGCGCTACTGTTCGGCATGAAGGCGCCGGGGCTGGGGCG
Organism: Enterobacter sp. 725m/11; assembly: GCF_011683705.1. Classification (NCBI taxonomy): domain Bacteria; kingdom Pseudomonadati; phylum Pseudomonadota; class Gammaproteobacteria; order Enterobacterales; family Enterobacteriaceae; genus Enterobacter; species Enterobacter sp. 725m/11. The sequence goes on from NZ_JAAQOK010000006.1 coordinate 118,330, forward strand.
GCTCTGCTTTACGCTCAAGGACAAAGGCGACCATCGGGAACTGGACGTTCGCGCCTGGTGGCACCCACACGGGATGCCGGGTCTGTTCTACTGGCTGTTTATGATCCCCGCCCATCTGTTTATCTTCCGGGGAATGGCAAAACGCATTGCGCAACTGGCAGAACAAAAGACGAAAATAAGTTAATAAAACCCTCTTTCTTTCACCTTTCCCATTGCAACACATCGTAATTCACGAAAGAATGCGCACGAAATTCTTTTCAACACAGTGGATTGATATGAAGGTACTGGTTACCGGGGCGACCAGCGGCTTAGGCCGAAATGCGGTCGAATTTCTGCGCAACAAGGGCATCAGCGTCAGGGCCACCGGTCGCAACGAAGCGATGGGGAAACTGCTGCAAAAAATGGGCGCGGAGTTCGTCCATGCCGACCTGACGGAGCTGGTCTCCTCGCAGGCGAAGGTGATGCTCGCCGGTATCGACACGCTGTGGCACTGCTCCAGTTTTACCTCCCCGTGGGGAACCCAGGAAGCCTTCGATCTCGCCAACGTGCGCGCCACGCGTCGTCTGGGCGAATGGGCCGTCGCCTGGGGCGTGCGTAACTTTATCCATATCTCCTCCCCGTCGCTCTATTTTGATTATCACCACCATCGCGACGTGCAGGAAGACTTCCGCCCTGCTCGCTTTGCCTGCGAGTTTGCCCGCAGCAAGGCGGCCAGCGAAGAGGTGATCGACCTACTGGCGCAGTCAAACCCGCATACCCGTTTTACCGTCCTGCGCCCGCAAAGCCTCTTCGGACCGCACGACAAAGTGTTTATTCCGCGTCTGGCGCAGATGATGCACCACTACGGCAGCGTGCTGCTGCCGCGCGGCGGCGATGCGCTGGTGGACATGACCTATTACGAAAATGCCGTCCACGCCATGTGGCTGGCAAGCCAGCCGGACTGCGATAAGCTTATCTCCGGTCGCGCCTATAACATCACCAACGGTGAACCGTGCACGTTGCGCAGCATTGTGCAGCGGCTGATTGATGAACTGCAGATCGACTGCCGTATCCGTTCCGTGCCCTACCCGATGCTGGACATGATCGCCCGCAGCATGGAGCGTTTTGGCAGTAAATCCGCCAAAGAGCCCGCGCTGACGCACTACGGCGTATCGAAGCTTAACTTTGATTTTACGCTGGATATCACGCGCGCGGAGACTGAGCTGGGGTATAAGCCGATTGTGACGCTGGATGAAGGCATTGTGCGCACGGCGGCGTGGTTACGGGATCACGGGAAGTTGCACCGCTAGCCTTTTTGCCCGGTGGCGGCTTCGCCTTACCGGGCCTACATCCCCTCGCCCCTCCGGGGAGAGGGTTAGGGAGAGGGGAAAGTGCAAATACTAAAACGGCAACCTTTCGGTTGCCGTTTGCTTTTACAGAGCCGTCCAGGCATCAGCCCATGCCAGACCTGCGCCTGGTTCATAGTATGCCGGGGAGTTGTTACACCAGCCGCTGTACGGGAACGGTTTGCACTGGAACAGTTTACCGTGGTTGTTCACGATATCACCTGCGTTGTACTTGCTGTTCGCGCTCCACGCCTGGTAAGCACCTTCGTCACCTGATGGCGTTGCCGCTTTCGCTTTCACGTTCAGCAGGTAAGTGGTGGTATTGCTCAGCTCGCCATCGCTGACGGTCAGGCTGATTTCAATCTGCTGCGCCGTTGCGGACTCAGGCGCCTTGAAGGTCACCACCGCTTTATCTTCGCCGGTCACAGTCTGGCCATCCTGAGAATGCCAGGTGTAGGTCAGCTTGTTGCCGTCCGCGTCGGTAGAGCCTTCCGCGCTCAGAGAAACCTGTGCGCCCGCTTCAACGGCACCGATTGGACCCGCAATCTGCGCAACCGGCGCGTGGTTCACCGCAACAGGTTCAGCCGGGGTTTCATCCGGCGTTGGCGCTGGAGCTGGTGCCGGCGTTTCATCTTCTGAAGGCGTTGGCGCTGGCGTTACCGGGGTTTCGTCCGGCGTTACGGCAGAGCCGTCATCGTTCACGATATTGACGTTATAGAACTTCTGCACGCACTTGGTATAGTCGCCGTCTTTGAACGCGCTGAACGGCGTCTGGTAGCCCACCAGCTGGCACGAGTAGGTCTTACCGTCTGGCGTATCCGCGCTCCATCCCCAGTCCTGCTCCCAGTAGATCTTCAGGGCGCCGGCACCGTATTCGTCGAACTGCTTCATGTTGGCGCAGCCCAGCACTTCATTGGCCGGAACAGGCACTTTCAGATAGTTCGCGAACTCTTTGTAGTACTTGATACGGTTCTGAGACTGAGCAATTTCAGTCGGGCCGCCGCACTCTACGCCGCCGTTGATGATCTGGGTGGTCACACCGAAGCCAGGGACCAGACCGTTGGCTTTATCATGATCGTTCGGCTGCCACGTGCCGTCGATAACCTGCAGCATGCTTGGTTTTGGCGGCTGCGGGTAGGCGAAGAAGAAGATCGCGCTAGCCAGGTTCAGCCAGGTATCCGCCACCAGCTCAGGTTTATCCAGCAGGGTACGCACGTCGCCGTACATTGCTTCGGAGAACGGACCGTAGTTGTAGTTGTAGGACAGCTGCTTCGCGCCGCGACCGAAGTAGCTCAGGAAGTCGCCGTCTTTATCCTTACCGCACGGCCAGGTCTGGCCCTGCCATACTTTCGGGTCACATTCGCCGTTATAGCCGCCCTTCTGCCCTTCGCTCCAGCCCATTTCACGCACGTGGACCAGCGCCTGACGCCACTCGGCTTCCGGACGCCAGCTTTCGTGGCCGCCGGTTTCCTGGGCAAAGTGGGCAAACATGGTGGCCAGCTCTTTGCGGCAGATCGCATCGCTGTCGCGACCGTCGTTATAGGTCTTACACAGCGCCGGGAATTTACCTACGGCTTTCAGGAAGTTGCTGTAGGTATAGGCCTGAGCGCGCAGCGGGAAAAGATAATCCCAGTCGCTGGCCTTCACGATCCCTTCCACGCGCTTAACGTTGTCCGGGTTCGCCGCACGGCCTGGCTCAATCATTTCGACCTGCGCGTTATCAAGGGTCTGAATCGTCTCTTTAACGGAGGTCATCAGCGGGAAGTTAGTGAGCTCCTGCTCTTTCTTCGCCAGATCGCTGGCTTTCATGGTGTACGGCTCGCCGGTGGTCGCCTGCAAAGAGGCAGCCTGCGCCATAAAAGGTGCAACGCAAGCACCAGCAACAAGTACACTCAGTAACGTCCTTTTGTTCATTTCAATATTCCTGTTTCAGTAAGATTAAAAAAAGAATCCCGGTTTATGTATTAATCCATTAATAAATAAACCACAGACAGCTGTTTTCACTTTTCGAAGAACACCAAAAGGAATTCTTCAAAAATAAAAAACGTTAATAACGCGCTGCTAATTTCAACTCTTGATATTTTTTCCAGACTTTGTGGGCATACATCATACGCTGCGGATAGTTCTCTCTTTTTAATCCGGCGTTATAAGCCCCTACTGCTTCCCAGTTATAACCGTAGACCTTAATCATGTTTGAGAGAATCGACGCTCCCACCATAATTGAGGTACAGGGTTCGGCCATCAACCGATACTCATCAATGCCTTTTCTCTCAAGCTCCGTAAAGTGTGAGCTGTTTATTTGCATTAATCCGACATCGCGTGTGCCATCATGATTTTGCCCTACCGCATACGGGTTCATCCCCGATTCAACGTTAGCGATGGCGTACAGCAAATAAGGATCGACATGATAATAGTGCGCGGCGTTATTCCAACAGTTTGCCAGTGCGCCGTGGCTTATTATCAATAATAACAAGATGAACTTTTTCATTTTTACCTGCTGACATTTTCGGTTATTTCTCCTGGCCAACATCCTGTAAAATGAAGTTTGAATTGCTCCCCCCAATAAGGGGGGAGCATTTATTGGGCTAGATTATTTGCAGTCTGTTGCTGCGCCTTCTTTTACCCATACGTCGCTGTTGGCCGGGTTATCACCACGGGTCCACCATTTGGCACGGTAAACGCTGCCCTGGTAAGTGGTGGTATCACCGCCGTTATAGACCAGGTCAGAACGCCAGTTCATCTTCACGTTGCTCACCAGTTCCCATGCATCCACACCGAAGCCAGGCTGGTTGCCCTGCGTCCAGTACTTCGCTTTCCACACCAGATGGTCGAAGCTTACGGTATCGCCATTGTTGTAGATTTTGCTGGCATCCCACGCAGCATATTTGCTGGCGTTAGCATCGACAGGCGCGTCGCAGCTACCGGTTGCAGAACCTTCGTCAGATGGCGGAGTCACATCATCAGCCGGAGGGGTCACATCATCAGCCGGAGGGCTGTCTCTTATACACATCTCCGAGCC